>CAYQTY010000373.1:0-3076 GCA_964420535.1 uncultured Leptolinea sp.
ATAGTTTGGGAAAAATCTACTGTTCAAATAAAACCGCATAAAGCTTTTCCCTCTGGCAGCTTGCTTGAGATTACGCTCAAAAACGGCGCTCTCAGCAGTGACGGCCGCACCTATACAAAGGATTTGCGATGGGATTACACGATCAGGCAGCCGGATATCGTGTATCTGGGGAACGCGACGGCTTCGCCTGAAGTATGGTTGTATGATTTCTTATCAGGGACACGTACTGTACTGACAGACTCCGGCGGGCGCGTCACTGATCTGGCAACCAGCCGGGCTGGTGACGTCATTCTCTTTACTCAAAAAAACATATCCGGCGGCTCAGATATTTATGCTATTTTTCTAGGTGACGAGAAACCCGAACTGCTGGTTTCCTGCGGGAAAGAGTATTGCATAGATCCGGCAATCTCTGCTGACGGCCGGTTGTTCGCGTTTTCACGGAACCGCGATCCGGTAGAAGGTGAAACCACGTCACAATCCTACATTTATACCGGCATTATTGAGAAAGGTGAAGCGGGGATCACACCTTTGATCACCGAGAAGAGTATTCCCGGTATTCTTCCGTCATTCTCACCGGATGGCGGGAAGCTCTCTTTCTATGACACAAAGAGCCTGGGTATCCGGATCGAAAATAAAACCGGTTCAAATGATTTTCTATTGGGTACGAACCGCATGCAGCGCGGGAGCTGGTCTCCGGATGGAAGTAAGTTCCTGTTTGTTGACGACGAACCGGGAGAACATGCTATTGTCTCCCGGTTATATTGTGTCGATGTGACCAACAGCACGATCACCGAACCTCTGAAAGACGTATTGCTCAACAAAGAGCTGGGTGAACCGGATTGGTCGCCGGACGGGACCAGGATTGTTGCTGGAACACGGGTAGAGGGAGGACCGCTGACGCGGCAACTGATTCTCTATGATCTGCTCTCTGGTACATCAACTCGGATCACTGACGAGCCTTCGGTAATGAACGTATTTCAACAGGCGAGGTTGGGGTCTTCGAATGCCAGACCGGTGATCGCTGTGTGGAACGCGGCAGAAAAAACTATTACGGCGATCGCGGAAGACGCGGCATTGCCCGCGTGGATGCCCTAAACAGCCTCCAGAGCGGTTTTTATTTCGATTCGTACCTGTTGATCGCTTTCTGATAGTAAAGCTCTGGAAAGGACATCACGGGCTCTCTTTGCCGGAATTCTACCCAGTGCCCAGGCGGCGTGACAACGGATCATGGGTTCCGGCTCTTCTGCCATAAGGCGGGAGAGTGACGGCAGCGCGTCTTCTGAACGGATATTCCCCAGGACGACACAGGCGTTGCGCAGCAAACCGGGCCGTTTGGCGCGCGATAACGGCGTGCCGGAGAATTGGTGTTTGAATTCCGCGGCAGACAGGGAAATAATTTTATTCAGGTCTGGCCAGATACGGGAAGCATCAACCGGTTGAAATTCGGGCATTACCAGCGAGTCATCCGGTTTGCGGTTCCACGGGCACACGCTCTGACAGACATCGCAGCCAAACAGGCGCTGACCGATTTTTTCCCGCAATTCAACGGGAATGGCGTCTTTATTCTCTATCGTCAGGTAAGAAATACAACGGCGCGCGTCAATGGTGTGATCGGGCCGGATGCAGCCTGTGGGGCAGGCATCCACACAGCGGTGACAGTCTCCACATCGCGGCGCGATCTCGGTTGACGTTGGTTCCAGTTCCAGGGTGGTGAACAGATTTGCCAGAAAGAAGAAGGATCCGTGAATCGGATGGATCAGGCAGGAATTACGGCCGATCCATCCCAACCCGGACTGTGAGGCGAGTGGTTTTTCCATAATGGGTGAAGAATCCACCGCCAGGCGTGTCTGGTGCTCTTTACCGGCGTATACCGCCAGCCTGGAGGAATGCTCTTCCAGTTTGCTCCGGAGGACATCGTGGTAATCCTGTCCACGGGCATAGGATGATATTTTCCCCACCAATCCGGGGCGGTTGTCGCCTTCACGGTCAACCGGGTATCGGGCAGCCAGTACGATAACGGACCGGGCTTCCGGCATGAAGCGGGATGGATAGGCGCGGCTTTCCCGTGACGAAGCGCGCTCCAGGTATGTCATACCGGCGTGACAGCCCTCTGACAGCCATTGTGCATATTTCTGGAAGATGGCAGGCTGAAGCGGCCTGGGTTTGAGTATACCGGCATGGGAAAAACCGGATGCATGTAGTATTTCCCGCAGGCTGTCAGGTAATAACTCGCTCATAACAGAAATATTATATATGGGGTTGGTACGGAAAAACTGTGTAAAATCCGTAAGGAAGAAAGAAATAAAAAAACCGGAGTTGACGAAATCCGTCAACTCCGGTACAGCAGAACAGAGGATATTTTTACTTCACTGAGAAAGCGTAATTGAAGCGGAAGAACCGGACGCCGTCATCATTGATCAACGCCCACTGGGATACATAGTAACCGGGAGCTGAGGGGGCCACAAAATCTGCTGTGATGGAGACTTCATTGCCGCGGGCCAGCGGTGAAAGCATCATAGTACCAAAGGAGGAACTTTTGATACCGCTCAAATAGGTGATGTAGAAGTCGCCGGTCCAATCGCGGGCGCCGATGTTCTTGATCACCCAGGTGACGTCAAACGCCTGCCCGGGAGCCATCACCAGGCCGTCAGCCGGATTCTGGAAGGAAAGTGAAGCGCGGTCGGTGTATGGGGTGACTGTCCACGTGGGATAGCGTGTAAAAGAACTGGCCGCGGTGAAAGTAGCTTTGGGAGCCAGTGTGATGGCTACAGGAGCCGTCATGGTGGGCAGAACTTCCGCTGTGGGGCTGGCAGCCGCTGTAGCGGTGGCCTCAGCCGTGGGAGAGGCTTTGGGGGCGTTGGCTGTCAATTCGGCTACAACAGTTTTGTAAATCTCTTCCTTGATGGCTGCCACATCCAGCGTGGGAGCCGGTTCGGCAGTGGGCGCAGGCGCGGGAGTGCTGCAGGCGGCGAGCCCCAGGACGAGCGTGGAAAGCATCAACAGATAGATGATCTTTTTGAAATTCATCCGTTATTCCTTAATGGATCACTGAACCGTCAGGGTAATGTCGAACTTG
>CAYQTY010000374.1:0-3075 GCA_964420535.1 uncultured Leptolinea sp.
ATAAAAAGTGGATTTTTGTCATCACTATTTCGACCATGCTGTTAAGCACGTTGAGTTGCGGTATATCGGTAGACCTCGGAAACGGGGTGAAGTCCCCCACGCCACTTCCGCCAACCGCTACGGAAACCCCTCTCCCGCCGACAGCAGCGTTTACTGCCGTTCTCCCCACAGCCACTTTGCCTGCGCCAACCGCGACGATCCCTGTCATTGTGGAAGAGGCAGAAGTCGTTCAGGTTCCAACCGAAGAAACAGTTGTGGAAGAACCTCCCGCGCCGGAACCGACAGCCGTCCCCACTGTTGCCGCGCAGGTGATAAGCCGTGAAAACGCCTCGTTATTGACCTTGCAGCGCATGGAACGCATCGGTCTCGGCTCGCTGCAAAAGCTGGCTGTTTCTCCGGATGGGAGATCCGTGCTGCTCTCTTATTCCAGCCAGTTGGTGTTGCTAAACGCCAGCGATTTCACACTGGTCTGGAGGGCTGATCCGGGGCGAATCCTCTCAGATGTGGTGTTTACAAACGACGGGAAACATCTGGTTTCATATTCACCCGGCGGCACAGTGATGATGTTTGATTCTGCCACGGGAGCTGTTCTGAAAACCATTCTGCCCCAGCGCGAGGGGGTTCTCTCCATGGCGCTCTCCGGCCGGGGTGAATACTTCGCCATTCTGGATTACAGCGGGGTGACAAAGGTCTACGATACGTCCACCGGCAGCGAGGTAATGAAAAACAACGGGGCCTCATACCCTGGCGGGCCGAACAGTATCGGCCTCACTCCTGGCGGCGGTACATTGCTGATCGATGGATTGGATTCCAAGCCGCGAAAACAGGTGCAGCAATGGAATATCACCGATGGTAAGTACAAGATCGGTTTGCTGGGTGTGATTGACGAGATGGACACGTGGAAGTTCTCTCCCGATGCCAAACGCGTGTTTGGTATCAACCGCCGCAGCCTGACTTCTGTACCGGCAAATACATTAACCGCCTGGAACGCCTCCAATGGCGCGTTGATCAAAACATACCCGTCTATTGGCATTATCGTGGATTATGTGGTTTCATCGGATGGTTCATCCATTCTGGTTGCCACAACTGACTACAAAATTCATTTACTTGAAACTGAAAGCGGAAATGAAAAAGGTGTTTTCACCGGTCACGCGTCACCGGTTGCAGGCATGGATTTTACGCCTGACAGCCAGGGTGTAATCTCTCTGGAAGCGTCCGGAAAGATCATCCTGTGGGACGCGGTTAACTTGAAAACAGTCGCCCAGCGTGACGGAGCGCTGGCGTATTCCCGTTCCGGCACAGGTTTCTCACCGGATGGCAGGAAGGCGGCTCTGGTTTCACCGGATCGCAAGGCAATCTGGATTGTTGATATCTCGAGCGGTGCCATGGAAAAAGCTTTGAACCCTGAGCAAAATGACCTGTACGCGCCTGCCCTGTCACCGGCTTCTGACCGTGCCGCCGCTGTTGATACCCAAAACCGTATCATCATCTGGGATACAGCCAGCGGACAAAAACTGCAGATGATCACAGCAAAAACGCGAGCTCCCATTCACAAGGTGCGGTTTTCGCCAGACGGCAAAGTGATCGCTTCTTTGAATGAAGGGCAGGTTTTTCTGTGGGACGTAGCAACCGGCGCGAAGAAAGCGGAGTTTGCCGGCCGCTATGATGTAGCCTGGTCGGCGGACGGAAAATTTGTTGCTTCTGATAGTACTGATAACCGCCTGTATCTGACGGATTCGGGAACCGGCCGGAAAACCGCCGCTCTGGACGCGGAGGCAATCTCATCGATCAATTACTCGCCGGACGGTTCATTGATCGCCGTTGGGGGCACCCGAGTGCAGCCCAAAGAACGCGGGCTGATCAACATGGTGTTCCAGATCGATACCGACAGCAAAATGCGCCTGCCGGTTGAAATGCCGAAACTACCCGGTGAGGTGGTAAACACGGCGTATTCACCTGATATGAGCCTGTTGGCTGGTGTTGATTCACAGGGGAATGTGTACCTGTGGAACCTGCTGGATGGATCACGAGTGGCCTATTTTGAAGAGATTGCGGCCGTTCCCGGCACATTGGCATTCAATGCTGAAGGAACTCTGCTCTACGTTGCCGGGGGTGACGGAGCCATTGGTGTGATCTCAACCCTTGAGGGAGCCGCCATGGCTGAAACTCACCCGCAATCCGGGCAGGTAGAACCCGGAAGCGATAGTGATGCTGTTCCCCAGTTATCTGCGGACCCGTACACCCATTCAAAAGGTTCAGTCTCTGCCAAGCTGCCCATGGGTTGGAAACTTCAGGAACCATCTTCGTTTTCCTTTGTTTCATCTGATCTTAAAGCACGCGGGATAATCGCTTTTTCGGCGATCAATACGATAAATCCGTTGGATGATGAAGCCTTTACCAATTACATAAACGCGTACGAGGCAAGAAATAAAGAGTCCATCGCGGATTACAAAGAAGTCAACCGTGAGATCGAAGCGGAAAAAGGGACCGGATTTGTATCCAAGACAGTGACGATTTCAGGCATTGCCTTTATGTTTGTAACGTACTATGACCGTGAAGGCGCGGTGATAAAGCAGACCAGTTTCTTCACTCAGGAGGCACTGGTTTATCCGTATCTCGCCTTATATCAGGGTGTATATGCCAGCCTGAAAATTGACAGCGCGTTTGTTCAATCGCAAATTCCTTATAGCGAGTTGTACACATATACCGATAAAGACGGAAAATTTAACTATGCGATTCCCGGCGGTTGGTGGTTGGACCCGGCGGACGCGTTGGAAAAATATAAGGCGCCGGATGGATCGGCTTTTATGCACAAGACCATGCCTGATGACACAGCCATCTTCGGAGCTATACAAACCACCATCGAGAATCAGGAGGGTTATGTCACTATCCTGCGGCGCGATAAAGTGGAAAATGGCGGCTGGCAGATCACCTATTCCATCAGCGGCATAGATACAACAGGCATTGTTACCGGCATAAAAGTGGACAGCGACATGCAAATGGTCAATGTAGAGTTTCCCACCAGTATGGCCGATAAATACCGTCCGTTGGCGGTTAAGATCAATGCTGCGCTAA
>CAYQTY010000375.1:0-3060 GCA_964420535.1 uncultured Leptolinea sp.
GGAAATTATAAACTGCAGGCATCCGATGGATCGAATTTCGGTATTGACCCGGCCGGCAGCGTATTTTATGTCCGCATTGTGGTCGAAAATCCCAATGGCGATGTCCCTCCCAGCGATGATGAAACTGTAGATGAAAGCAACGAGGAAGAAGACAGCCCTAATATACCGACGCTTTCACGCTACCTAAAGCTGACCAACCCGTATATGAAAGGTAATGATGTTGTATCCCTCCAGAAGAAATTGCTGGCGCGCGGGTATTCCGTAGTAGGTTCCGCGGATGGCATCTTCGGCAAGAAAACAGATGCCGGCGTTCGTCAATTCCAGGCGGATCAGGGTCTGGTTGTTGACGGTGTGGTTGGACCCAAAACATGGTCAGCCCTATGGCATTAAGACGGTAACGATGTACATATTTTCAGATTAGAGAGTTTATTGATGCCTATTTCTCCGTTTAAGTTGGAGCGTTTTTACGCGTTGCATGAATTCAACAGCCGGATCATGCTCAGTTCATCTGACTGTGAAAGTCTATCCATGTCAGAATTGCTGGCCATGGCTTCTCCCGCAAGCAAAGCCTTGTGGGAGAATCTCCGCCTGGGTTACACAGAAACACAGGGAAGCCCGGCATTGCGGTCGGAAATTATCCGATACTACCAGAATATTAACCCCGAACATGTGATGGTTGCCGCGCCGGAAGAATTGATTTTCATTGCCATGCAAACTCTGCTTAAAGCGGGTGACCATATCGTCGCGCTTTCCCCCGCGTACCAGTCATTGTACGAAGTTGCCATCTCTATCGGTTGTGACGTCTCATTCTGGAAATTGGAACCCCGGGAAACCGGCTGGCACGCGGACGTTGACCAATTGGAAAAACTGATCACGCCGGAAACCCGGCTGCTGGTTGTCAATATACCCAACAATCCAACCGGTTACCTGCCCACCCGCGATGAGTTCGACCGGATCATACAGATCGCCGGCAATCACGGAATAATGGTTTTCGCCGATGAGATGTACCGACTGATGGAGCATAACCCCACTGACAGGCTGCCGGCTGTGTGCGACGCCTACGAGAAAGGTATTTCCCTGGCCGGGTTATCCAAAACAATGGCGCTGCCCGGGTTGCGTATTGGCTGGCTGGCTTCACGTGACCTTTCATTCATTGATGATTGCCTGGCATACAAAGACTACACAACAATCTGCAACGGCGCGCCATCGGAGGTATTGGGATTGATCGCGCTGCAAAACGGAGAAGCCATCGTTGAGCGGAATATGGGAATTATCAAGACCAATTTACAGATCGCTGCCGATGTCTTTTCACGCCACTCAGACCGGCTGCGATGGATCAAACCCTCCGGCGGTTCCATTGCCTTTCCACAATGGAAGGGCGGCCTGCCGGTTGATGAGCTATGCCGACAGTTGATCGAGAAATTTAGTACAATGCTGGTGCCGGGTGAAATGTTTGATTATCCCGAAAGCCATTTTAGATTGGGCCTCGGGCGGAAGAACTTTAAAGAAGGTATGGAATTATTGGAAGCATTACTCCAAACCCTGTAAGGTTCAGGGAATTAGTCTGTATAGGAGGTTTATATGTCTGTCGCACGGGTAACCGAAATAAAATCATCATCCACAAAAAGTTTTGACGATGCCATCAAATCCGGTGTATCACGCGCCCACAAAACATTGAAGAACGTTAAATCAGCCTGGATTGAAAACCAGGAAGTATTGCTGGACGACAATGGCCAGATCAGTGAGTACCGGGTTCAGATGAAGGTAACCTTCGTCCTCGAAGACTGATACCAGCCTACTTCAATCCTTCATATTCATCCGCGAGCTGCTCAAAAAAAGCAGACATGGCTTCGTGCCGCTGACCGGCAATACGCCGGGCGGATGCGGTGAACAGCCGGTCTTTGACGTTGCTAAGCTTGAACAGGTACTCGTGATAGGACGAGTGCGGCTCACCGTGCATTTCCTTGCCAGTGGTGCGGAACTGTCCGCTGGGATGCGCGTAAAACGGTTCACCCGCCAGCACGGAATACGCAATAGTACGTGCGGTGCCGATGGCGCCGATCACGTCCAGCTTGTCTGAGTCAAACAACACCTTTGCCTCAATGGTTTCCGGCAGGTTATCTTTGCCGCGATAACGGTGGGCGCGAATGGCATGCTGCACCGCGTGGATGCGGTGAACCGGCCAGCCCTCCGCGTTTAGAACCTCACCGGCAAAGATGGCTGAGGTAATGTGATGTTCGGCCCGGCCCGCGCCACCCGGTTCCGCGCCGCGCGAATCATGCAGAAGAGCAGCTGCCTGTAAAATTTCAAGGTCAGCGCCTTCTTCTTTTCCCAACCGCACGCACATGGCATAAACCCGTAAAACGTGTTCAAAATCATGCACGGCGTCTTCGCCTGTGTAGAAGGCGCGCGCCTGTTCAATGGTTGGCATAGGTTACCTCTAAACGATGGGTATCATCCGCCCTTTTTTGAACACCATATTGACGAGGTTTTCGCCAAAACGGTACCCCAGGTGGCGGTAGTCATTGACAGTTAACAGGATCAGATCTGCCTGCTTGCCGGGTTCGATCGAACCGATCCGGTCAGCACGCTGAATGGCAGCCGCGGAATTGATGGTTGCCGCGGCGATTGCCTGCGCGGGAGTCAGTTTTAGCGCCCGGCAGGCTAACGCGATGACAAACTGCATGTTTTCACACCAGGCTGTACCGGGGTTGCAATCCGTTGCCAGCGCCAGCAGTCCGTCTGCTTCCAGAATGGCTTTGGCCGGTGTGTAATGGGTTTCCGCGAGACCGAAAGGAGTGCAGGGAAGCGCTACAGCCACCGTATCACTCGCAGCCAGCGCGGCGATATCCTCAGGGGATGTTTTCACCAGGTGGTCGGCAGAAGCGGCGCCCAGTTCAGCCGCCAGGCTGGCGCCGCCCAGGTTATCAAACTCATCAGCATGGATCTTCAACGGAAAACCCAGTTCGCGGGCTTTGGTCAAAATACAGCGTGATTGCTCCAGGCTGAACGCGCCGGTTTCACAGAAAACATCAACAAAAGGCAGCGGGCGCTGGCCGC
>CAYQTY010000376.1:0-3053 GCA_964420535.1 uncultured Leptolinea sp.
GAAGAAAAGAACAAACAGGGCAAAGTACACCCATATCCGGGACGCGCGGATGTACCTCTGAGCTCTGGATTCGGTATCGGAAAAAATATCCTCATTTCCGGCTTCGGTCGTCCGTTTGAAGTACTGAACCCCGGTATGTTGACTACCGGCGATATGTTTCCAGCCGCTGTCTTCAAACATCGTGCAGTAGTTTATATATTCCGCGTTGTCACGAAAGTACCTGAAATCGATCCGGATTCTGGCATCTTCCGGTTCAGATGGCCGAAAATGATACCCGATGGTGACTTTCTCCAGACAATATCCTTTTTGGGCCATTTCAATGAGCCATTTTTCTTCTTTTGAGTAATCCAGGAATAATTTTAAAACAAACATGACTACCCCTTCCGTTCTTGAAGGCAATTTTCCGCCTGCGATACCATTAATTTCATTCGTTCCATATCCATTTGAACGATTTGCCGGCCCTCTTCCGTGAGGCCGTACACCTTGCGGCGGCTGTCATCGCCATCCACAGGTACGATAAATCGTGCTTTGAGCAGGTTTTCGATCGCCCCGTACAATGTGCCAGCCGCCACCCGTACTTCACCCCGGCTGAGTTCTTCCACTTTCTGCATGATCAAATACCCGTGAGCCGGTTGAGATACGGCCAACAGGATATAGAAATTGATCTCCGAGAGGGGAAGGTTCTTATTTCGATTCATGAACAACCTCCACATATACAGAATAACTATATAGCGCAACTATATAGTTATATATTATACAGCCTAACTGTATATGTCAAGGGTGAAACGCTAATTATTTGGAACTGCCCTGTGAACCCTCGGAAGGATCAGGAGTCCCAATGCGTTCATGATCATCGCCGCGATCACGTTGACCATAAACCCGCCTGATGTATATAACCTGGGGCCTATAAACATTCCCGCGGCCATACCCAGAGAACTGGCGGCCAGAAAAACAGCCATCAACGTGGCACGGGCCGGCGGTAAAACTTCTGTCATCAAGGGGATGATCGCTACCAGGGTGACCTCAAACGACAGGTTGAAAATAAACAACCAGATCAAAGCACCGGTGACAGAACTACCCATAAAAAACGGCAGGGAAGCGGATAGGATGTTGATAATAAATCCAGCCGCGATGGTTTTACGTTTTCCAAACCGGTCCGCGATCATTGCCACAATACCCTCGCCCGCCAATTCGGCGAAACCGATGACAGTGGCAGCCGCGCCGATAGCCGCGATTTCCAATCCGTACGATTGCTCAAGCCAGGCGCCAAAGATCACACTGATCATGCTGTTACCGGCGATGACAAGGAAACCCATCGCCAGACCAAACAGAGCCGCCGGCGTCCGAATTACCAATTGGAATCGAGAGCGGTCAATAGCCCCCTCACTGGCTGCGGGCGCCGGTAGTTTGGGAACCAGAATGGCCACAATGGCAATAGATAATAACCCCAGGATAAATAATGACAAAAACGGTGACTGCCAACCCGCACTATGAATCAAGAATCCAACCAGCGGGACACCTACAATAAACGCACCAGCCCAGCTCACCTCCAACAGAGAGAGGGTTATGCCGCGCTTTTCGTAGGGCACCCTGTCTCCTACATATGCCTGAACGGCCGGTAGGAAGATATTATTCCCAAGACTTGCCAGCAGTAATGCCAATAGGAAAGCGGTATACGCTGGCCACACCAAAACCAGTCCAACACCGGCAGTGTAGATCGTTAATCCCAGCAGCATTCCCGTTTTCCGGCCTTTGCGGTCGGCAATTTCGGCAAGAAACGGGCCGATGGCGCTTGCCGCCATGGAAGCGGAGACGGCAGTGGCCATGGCTGTCATATCCGCCTGAAGCCCGCGGGCAAACACCAGGAGAAATGGACCTACCATGCGAATGCTGGTATTGATGGCAGTACGGATGATCAGGAAAGCGGCAATCTGCAGGTTAAATGTTTTGTTTTTCATTATGGATTCTGAATACTGTTGGAAAAAAGGTCAACACAGAGGTAAGGATACCATTACATTTGAATTGGCGAAAAAGGGCGGAGACCTTTTTCAAGGTCATCCGCCCGGCAGAAAGTCGAAAATTACAGGTTTAACGTGTTTGATGCGCAGGATCAATAAAAACAAGCTATGTTGTGAAGCTGGTTTTTATAATATCAGGCAGCGATTTTGACTACGGACGCGAAAGTCGTATTGCGCAGTTTTCTGACCAGATCCGCCTGGGCTTCACACCACAGGCTGTGAAGAGGGCAATCCGGGCCTGACGGGCAGATCATGGGGTTAAGGGTACACTCATTCAATGCCAGCGGACCGTCAATAGCTTCGACTACATCCAAAACGGTGATCTTTTCCGGAGCAACCGCCAGCGATACACCACCATGAGCCCCCCGTGAGGTGTGAATTAATCCAGCGATGGAAAGCTGGGAGATGATTTTTGCCAGGAACGAAGGGGGAATAGCCTGTTCACCGGCAATCGTGCTGGTGGCAGCCCGCTGATTGGGAGGGAGTTGGGCCAGGTAAAGCATGGCGCGCAGCGCGTAATCCGCTTGTTTGGTGATCTGCATGATAAATCCTCTAATTCAGATTAATAGATAAAAATACTCCGATTGGAAGTTTAATCGCTTAACTATATTCGGACAAGTGATATCCATCATCCGTTCAGATGACAAATTTCGAACAATTCATACTAAATATGGATGATTTATGAAGATTTCTCTATAATAAGATAATAACCTGTAACGGGAGGATAAAATGATCAAGGAATTCAAGCAATTTGTTATGCGGGGAAATGTTCTGGATCTGGCAGTGGGTATCATCATCGGCGCGGTTGGAGTGCAGGGCTGGAGAGCCTACAAATCCCGCAAGGGCGGGAAAAAAGGATCACCCCGGAGAGCTGTGGTCAGCTACGCATAGTCAAGTAATTTGAGGGGAGGCCAGAACCTCCCCTCGCCTGGAGGTGAAATTTGCCGTTTGGCTACGATTTTAATATAAAGCGCCTGGTGGGGAAAACGAAAACCCGATCGCAGATGCTGCTCATGAAAACCGATGACGGCCGGC
>CAYQTY010000377.1:0-3050 GCA_964420535.1 uncultured Leptolinea sp.
ATTCATATCCGGCGCGAAAAAGTCACCTTCCCCCCGAGGGGGAAGGCCGGGATGAGGGTAAGGTTCGCAGGGAACGGCTCAAATGGACGTACACGAGCACCCGGCAGGCGATGGTGGGTTGCCGCACTTGAGCGATGGCAGATAACTTCTAATGACAAATGTGGATGATTTGGCGGTCAACACCACGCTACATAAACGGAGTAGGATCATTCCCTGTTCAATGGCACACTTCCTGGCAGATAGTGGTGCGTTGACCGCACTTTCGGGAAGGGTCAATTCTGCTGTATGGAATTATCGATGATCAGGCGGTCAACACACCCTACAGCAAAATCCGAATTCGTACTATGCCACTTTGAACCGCTTGACCATTGTCTCCAGCCCCGCCGCCAGATCGGAAAGCGCCTGCGCCGAAGCAGAGACTTCCTCCACCTGCGCGGTGACTTCTTCCGTAGAGGCGGAGACTTCCTCAATGGAAGCGGTATTTTCTTCGCTGATCGCGGCGATCGTCTCCACCGCACCGGTGGCCTGCGCCGAGTTTTCGCTCATCTTGCGGGTGGCAGTTTCGTTTTCTTCCACCACCGCCGAAACCATATCCACCGAGCTCACCAGGTCATTCGAGAGTGCGTTCATCTTTTCCGCGGCAGTCCCCGTCAACGCCGCCTGTTTGCTCACCGCCTGGGCGGCATCCAGGATATCCGTTAAAACCGAACCGGTACGGTTGGCGCTTTCCACGCCAATTTCCACTTCCAGGCTTCCTGCCTGCATGGCAGTCACCGCGTCATTTACCGCCGTCTGGATGGCGGTGATGATCGCGCCGATCTCTTTGATGGCGCTGGATGAACGCTCCGCCAGCTTGCGCACCTCATCGGCCACCACGGCAAATCCCTTGCCCTGCTCACCCGCCCGCGCCGCTTCAATAGCCGCGTTAAGCGCCAGCATGTTGGTCTGCGAGGCGATATCTTCGATCGTCACCACAATGGCATTGATCTCTTCGGAACGTTTGCCCATCTCGATTACTTTCTCTGAAGAGATGCCCACCTTTTCCTTTATAGAGCCCATGCGTTCAAGCGTTTCGTGCATGGTCTGTTCACCTGACCGCGCGGCCCTGGCCGCGTTTGCCGATTCGCGGGTGACGCCGGCCGTGGTTTCAGATACCTGGCGGATGGCTTCATGGATCTGGGTTGTGATCACCGAGGCGCTCTGGATGGCGCGGCTCTGTTCACCCGCGCCCTGTTCCACATTCCTGATCTCCTGGTTCACCATTTCCACCGACCGGATGGCGCCGGTGATCGACCCCGACTGGTCCGCCGTGCCCGCGGCCACCTGTTGAATGGTGGCGCTGATCTGGCTGGTGGCCATGCCCGCCTGTGTGGCCGCGTTGGCCAGTTGATTGGAAGCCGCGGACAGCCGCTCCGCGTTGAGCGTCAACTGGCGGATCATATCGCGCCAGTTGACGGTCATCTTCTCAAAAGATTGACCGAGCACATCTTTGTCACCGCGCGGTTGAATATCGCGGGTCAGGTCACCATTGGAGAGGGCGACAGATGATTCCGCCAGTTCCTTCATGTAGGCTTTTACTTTGTCCAGCGCGTGGCCAATGTCACCGAATTCATCATCACTGTTGACCGGGTCGGTGTAGTCGAGGTCACCCAACTGCAGGCGTTCCGCGGACTCTTTGATCTTGCGGGAGGGGTTGATCATCGTTCTGACCATCCAGAATTGAATAACCGCGATCACCGCCAGGCTGACGGAAAACGCGACAGCCAGCAATCCCGGTGACAGTCCCTCTCGGCCAAGCGTGTAGGCAGCCATGGTCAACGTGATAGCCACAACCGATGTGAAATAACACAGCCGCATGGCGATACCGCGCTTATACCAAAAATGATCAAATAGTCCATAGGGTTCTCCCGGTAAAGTAGACTGTCAGGCCGGTGGCGTCGGTGGTTTGTCTGATACGTTGAAACCATACCGGCATCCATAAGCGGGACACAACGACCTGTTATTAAATTCTCTGTCAAACGGGGCTAAATATTACGCGGAGATACCGGCTTTAAAGACCACCTGACAAATCTCCGGCTAAAAATTATTTTTACAGGTTTGGATTATTGATTCAATAAAAAAGATATAAATGTAATAAGGTAAGCTGGTGAAACCGCATACAGATAAAAAACGGGGCAGCCAGGCTGCCCCGTTTTCGATTTATTTCTTATCCTTGGGGAGGATCTTCATCACGGTAGTGCCGCAAACTGTGCATTTGCCTTTGACGGCATTGGCGCCATTCTTAAGCACGGTCTTCTCGGCATCTTTGATGAGCTGTTTGCTTTTGCATTTCAAGCAATAGGACTCGTATTTTTCGTCAGCCATGGGGTTATCTCCTTTCTGAAGGGTTATGAATTTAACACCGGATTTAAAACCCGATGAGAATTCCGCTATTATTCGGGCCGGGTAGAACTGCAGACGACTTTAATGAAACCCTGGAACCACGCACTCCCCTACTCCTCTGTTTCATCCTCAAACTCAGCCGGGTACCAGCGTTCTGCTTCAGGTAAATTTAACACATTCTGGTCTTCGGGTGTCAGCGGTTCATCCATGCGCACCAGCAATGTGATGCCCGCGGTACGAATGCCGTTGGGCGTCATCATGCGGCGGACAGTGTACCGCAAAAAGTACTTTTTCACCAGTTCCCCGGCCAACACATCTTTGACCGTCCGCACGGATACACTGGCTTTGGCGGCAATTTCTGCCATGTCGGTTTCCACCCGGTTACGCAATTCGCCGGTCTTCGGGTTCCAGAAACACATGCTGCGGGCAGCCAGTATGACGGCCATTGAAGAATGCCCGAGCAGCGGCAGCCAGTGTTCAAAGAAATATAACGTGAGGAAGAGACCGCGTTCGGGTTGAATGGCCCGCGCGCGTTCACTGCCGTACGCCCGTGCCAGCAGCACTTTGCGGGGAGACCCTTCTTCCGCCGGACGGGCTTTCTGTGGATCAGGTTCACTTCCCTTGTTATCTTCTATATCTCTCTCGACTACACGCAATGAGGGTTTATC
>CAYQTY010000378.1:0-236 GCA_964420535.1 uncultured Leptolinea sp.
GGCATCCCGCCCTTCGTCAAAAAGAGTGACGAATAACCTCCCCCTCGGAAGTACTCCGTCATCGCCGGATACCAGGTGGTGGCTTTCAGGCATTTATCCGCGTCTTTCTCGGTGATATTCCAGAACGGCTTCATGGCCGGTTTACCGTCGATCTCCATCTGACCGGTGGCATCCAGCGAAGCCGCGCCCGAGTTGATCAGGTGAATCAATCCGCCCGCTGCCTGTCCACTTAGTGA
>CAYQTY010000378.1:268-3042 GCA_964420535.1 uncultured Leptolinea sp.
CACCCGCTTCACAGCTTCGGGGCTCCAGAAGGTGCGCACGTCAGCAAAGATCTGCGCCGTGTTGGTGAGCAAATACCCAAACAACATAGCCGTGCCGTTCAGGCTGTCATTTTCGGTGGCTAAAATACGCGGCGCGCGGATCCCGTTCCAGTCAAACGATGAGTTCATTATGGCTTCCATGAAGTCGCCGTTCGGGAAGTGGTCGGTCCAATGGCGCTGCCCCTGGAAACCAGCCAGGATGGCGTTATGCCCCAGGGCTTCTTCTCCGCGGTCGATGTCGTTGAGCCGAGGATTGCCATTCATCAGGTCGCGGGCGATCATCGTCATCTTGACGACCGTCTCCCAATCCTTGTCCTTCTGTTCCCTTGTCCGCTGCAGAGCCGGGGGATTGTATTCGCGTCCTTCCGGGCAATTTGCTTTTGTCCACGCCAGCGCGCGTTTGAATTCATCACGATCGTAGATCTGTTCATCGATCCGGCGGGTGATCTCAGACATATCTACGGTTTCCACCCGCATATTCAGGTAGCTCTCAAAAAAGTTATGGTCAACGATTGAACCGGCGATGCCCATCGAAACGTTACCTATGGAAAGGTACGACTTGCCGCGCATCAGCGCCACGGCCAACCCTGCCCGGGCGAAGCGCAAAAGTTTTTCTTTCACATCATCCGGAAAAGCCGCGTCACCCGCGTCCTGTACATCCTTCCCGTAGATCGAGAAAGCGGGCAGCCCCTTCTGGTTGTACCCGGCCAGCACGGCCGCCAGATAGACGGCCCCCGGGCGTTCCGTCCCGTTGAAGCCCCACACCGCTTTGGGCACGTGCGGGTCCATATCCATTGTTTCGGTGCCATAGCACCAGCAGGGTGTCACCGTGATCGAGACGCCCACATTGTTCTGCCGGAATTTATCCGCCGTCTGTGCCGCTTCTGCCACACCCCCGATGCATGAATCCGCGATGACGCACTGCACCGGCGAACCGTCAGGGTACCGGAGGTTGGCGCTCAAAAAGTCAGCCGTGCGTTTGGCCATACCCATGGTCTGGTCTTCCAGCGACTCGCGCACGCCCTTGCGGCGGCCATCAATGGCCGGGCGGATTCCAATTTTCGGGTAGGAACTGGTTTTGGGTTCAGACATCGTGTTTCTCCTTTTGATATGAAGGTGACAACGGTAAAAGTCTGTTGATTAAGGTTCTTTTGAAAAAAGCCTGGCGGAAAACACGCATTCTTGATGTGAAGTACGGTACTCCGCCAGGCGAAATAATCAAGATCGCTGGAGGTCACCCGGCAATGGAAGTAAGGCTCACCTGTCCGCGTAATCTTTCGTAATCTTCCAGATTGAACTGGCTAGCTCCGATCATCAGGGTATTGGCAGTTCCAGCCGCCACACCACACACGACGCATTCTTTGAAGGAATACCCCTTCAGGTAACCATGCACAATACCGGCGAGGGTGCAGTCACCGGAACCCACAGCCGAAACCGCGTCTACTTTCGGGTTTTGTACTCTGTACACGCCACCGGTATCAGCCGCTACAGCACCTTCAGCGCCGAGCGAAAGCAGTACTTTCGTGCGGTATTTGGTGGATACTTCCGCTGCCATTTTGGGAAAATCTGCCTCTTTACCATCATCAATTCCCAATAAAGAACGGGCTTCCGTTTCATTAGGTTTGACAAAGAACGGCCGTGCGGCGATACCTTTTTTCAAGGCTTCACCGCTGGTATCCAGAAACGTCAACACATTGGCTTTGTTGGCGATCTCGATCAATTCGGCGTAAAAATCCGCCGGCACGCCCGGGGGCATGCTGCCGGATAATGTGATGGCCTGATACCGGGAGACATTCTTCGCGACAAACTCTCGCAGTGCCTCGATCTTATCCGCGGGGACCGGGTCGCCATTTTCGTAGATCTCGGTCATCGTCTGGTTGGCTTTATCCAGAATAGATGTGCAGGTGCGTGACTCAAAATCGGTGTGGATGAAGGCGGTCTTGATGCCTTCTTTTTGCAGGTCGGTTTCGATAAACTGCCCGGAGAATCCACCCACCCAACCGCATACAGCCGGGGTTTCGCCCAGCCGTTTTAGAGCCCGGGCCACATTGCAGCCCTTACCGCCAGCCATTAATAATACCGACTCCGGCCGGTGTATCTTGTTGATCTGAAAAGACGGCACTACGATGGTTTTATCGATAGCCGCGTTCAGGTTAAGGCACAGGATCATACGCTTATCATGCCTTCCCGTTTGCGCCCAGGAACCGGATGCGTTCGCGAACGGCCGCTACCTGTTCATCCCGGCCGACAGTCAGGTATTTGCGCGGGTCTACCACGTCACTATCCTTGGCCAGTACGCCGCGGATGCCGCCGGTAAACGCGGCTGACATTTGCGTGGCCACGTTGACTTTAGCCAGCCCTAACGATACGCCTTTCTTAATATCAGCATCTGATACACCCGACGACCCGTGCAGCACCAGCGGCTGCCGTACCTTCGCCCGGATGGCTTCCAGGCGCTTCAGGTCAAGGCTGACCTCTTTCGATTTCATCCCGTGCACGGATCCCAGCGCGATAGCCAGGATATCCACTCCGGTCACCTTTGCGAACTCAGCGGCTTCATCCGGGTCGGTCATTTCAATATCCGCGTGGTTGAGTTCTTTGCCATCCGGTTTCGGCACTTCGCCCACTTCAGCTTCCATGCAGGCGTCAACGGAATGGGCCGTTTCACACAACTTTTTGGTTATAGCGATATTCTCGTCAAACGGATATCCGTCGCCATCGAACATCACGGAGGT
>CAYQTY010000379.1:0-3039 GCA_964420535.1 uncultured Leptolinea sp.
CCAGAACATTTGCGAAGAATTGCCACCGCCCACAGTCATCCACCCGAATTGCCCTGCCCATGCCAAAATGCTGGAGAGATTCAATGTAACCTCAAGGAAGATGAAAGCCACCAGCACAACTACCGGCCCGACCCAGAGAAATTTCTCACGTCCATTCTGCCGGTTGGCGACTTGCTGCCGGGGTAATTGAAGCATGAGGCGGGCTTTGAAGTCAGTGGTAGAAGTGAATTCAGGCAGGCGGGAATCGTGAAGCAGGCTTGAAACCCGGGTTAGTTCCTGAATTTCCTCCCGGCAGGCAGCGCACGTCTCAATGTGACGTTCCACTTCCAACCGTTCCTGCCGGTTCAACTCGCCATCCATATAGGCGCCCAGTTTATTTTGAATTGGATCAGGCATATTCACGCTCCATTTCAAGGCGTTCATTCCGTAATATCTCCCGCAAACGGTTGCGGGCATAGTTCAACCGCGACATCACAGTACCCACCGGTATATCCAGCACCGAAGAAATTTCGTCATACGAAAGGTCGCCATATTCCCGCAAAACCAGCACAGAGCGGGCCGCTTCGGGCAGCGCGTTGACGGCTTCCTGCACCATATCTGCCTGCTCCTTTTGCAGGTAGGCGGTTTCAGGGTCCGCTGTTTTATCAGAGAGCAGAGAAGCATCCGGTGTTTCATCCAGACTCTGCTGCGGTTTACGGCGCAGGGTATCCAGCGCGAGGTTGACGGCTATGCGGTACACCCAGTGACTGAAAGGCGCTTTTGATTGAAACTCGGGCAGCTTTACCCAGGCGCGGATAAAGGCTTCCTGCACCGCGTCTTGAGCGAGTTGTTCGTCACCGCACAGGCGGTACGTCACCCGGATCACATCGGCGTAGCAGCGGGAGACCAGCTCGCCGTAGGCGTTGCGGTCACCTTCGCGGGCCTGCATGAGCAGGCTTTCTTCAATTTCCGGTATCTGTTCCGTCACGTTTCTGAACCTCTATAGATATAACGAGTATAGAGGCTTTTTTATTCGGAGTTCGACTCCGAATAAAAAAGCCATTTTATATTGGAAGAAAATTCTGAAAATTTCCAGCCAGAGTTTTTTCAAATGTCTAAATAATTGTAAATTCAAGTATTTAAGATACAGATAATATATAATCGGGTACTTTTCATCCAATAGATTACCAGTGCGCGTGTATGGACGATTTTACGGTTCTCACCGATAATAGGGATACAGGACACTTGGAATGACACTCAACCCGCAGCCCAACAACCCCCTGCACGGGATCACCCTTGAAACAATACTCACCCAGCTGGTGGAGAAATACGGTTGGCGCTACCTATCAGACCGGGTGGATATCCGTTGTTTCTTCAATGAACCTACGATAAAATCGAGCCTGCACTTTCTCCGTAGGACCCCATGGGCGCGAAAAAAGGTTGAAGACCTTTATCTGGAATTGATCGTCAACAAACAATAATGCCTTCCATATTTCAGGAAGGCATTTTCTATTATTAATTGCCGGGGAGTTGTTCCCCTTACAATCCGAGCACAATCGGGGTGGATTTATACCCCACACCCATGCGGTCAATGCCCATATCGATCAGCTGTAGGAAATGCTCGCGTGTACGGATACATCCGCTGCCCTTGATCTTGATACGCCCGCGGCACACGTCCATCATCACCTGGATGATCTCAGGTGTAGCGCCGTGACTTTCGAATCCGGTCAGAAAGCCGGTGCTGGTCTTCACAAAGTCGCATCCGGCTTCTATGGCGCATTCACAGGCTTTCTTCACCTGCTCCACGTTAAGCGCGTCGGTCTCAAAGATCACTTTGATCTCCGTGCCGTATTTATGGCAGGCATCTGAAACCGCCTTCAATTCAGCCGTAACCTCCGCCCATTTGCCGCTGCGGATCCAGCCGTAGTTGGCCACAATATCCAGCTCGAAGATATCACCGCGTTTGCACATGATCTCGGCCTGCATGACTTTTGATTCCGTGGAACTCTGTCCGAAAGGAAAGTCGCATACCACGCAGATCTTAGTCTCTTTGCCCCGGGTCAGTTCGGCAGCCATATCCAGCGCAGATGGATTCACACACACCGTGGCGCAGCCGTAATCCACCCCTTCTTTAATGTACATTCGAATTTCTTCTTCCGTAAATTCAGGTTTCAACACGGAATGGTCAATATAGCGGGCCAATTCTCTGGCAGTCATTTCGGATGCTTTCTTCTCAGGTTTCATTCCTACCTCCAATGATGATCGCTAATCAACGATCGATTTGACTGTTCACTTACTGCTGCGGATTATTGTATTGTACTGTTGCTACATTGTCAAATTAATAATGTAATATAATTACATTATTATGGAATCAGAAAACACACTGGAATCCCGCATCAAATCAGCCTACGCCCGCCTCGGAAAATCCGAACAGAGAGTTGCGGATTTCATTTTGCTGAACGGGCCCGAAGTGGCGCGCATGTCCGTGGCCGCCCTCGCCACGCTATGTGACGTCAGTGACCCGACCGTTGTGCGTTTCGCCAACCATATCGGGTTCGAAGGTTTCAGCGATTTCAAGCTGGAGGTGATGAAAGACTGGGGGCAGAAATCAGTGCGGGAGTCCTCGGCACCACTGCTGGTTGACCTGCACGTCAAACCGGATGACCGTCTCGAAGATATTCCAGCCAAGATGGTCAACACCACCATCAGGGCGCTAACGGATACATTGAATATGATGAACCAGGCGGCTTACCGTCGGGCTGTCGCGGCGATTGTCAACGCGAATATCATTGATATTTACGGCGTGGGCAACTCAGGCAGTATTGCCAACGACCTGATGAACAAATTCCTACGTATCGGCCTCAATGCCCGTGCGTTCGAAGATAACCACCTGCAGCAGATCAGCAGCCTTAGCCTGACTGCGAAAGATGTAGCCATCGGCATATCCCATTCCGGCAGCACGCGTGACGTGGTGGACACGCTCAAACTTGCCCGCGAATCCGGCGCCACCACCATCGCTCTCACCAACTTCAAGGCGCCAGAGATCCCCGAGTACGCGGA
>CAYQTY010000380.1:0-3016 GCA_964420535.1 uncultured Leptolinea sp.
ACTTCTCTTCACCGGTTTATTCAACCCCGAACGGTTCGGATGTGCCGGGCACACCTATGACCACCGCCTACGCGAAGCCTACCGGTCTTTCTGTACTTACGCCGTACTATTGGCACGTGCGTGCGCGTGACGCGGCCGGCAACTGGGGTAGTTGGTCCGCGGCACGGACGGTCACTATATTGCCTGTAATTACTACCGCGCCTGTGCTAACAGCTCCAGCCTCTGGGACACTGACGCGTATCACCACTCCTACATTGACATGGAATACTGTCACTGGTGGTGTGACCTATCAGGTACAGGTTGACAATCAGTCCACATTTTCCTCACCTGAGATCAGTGAGGAGGATACCGGTGGCGTGACGGCTTTTACCGCGTCATCTCCCATCGCGGTTGACGGCCTGTATTACTGGCGGGTGCGGGCCGTCAACGCGGCTGGTGAACCCGGCGCGTGGTCCGCGGCGCGGTATTTCACCGTGGATACAAATCCGCCTTTGGCGCCGGTGCTTTCCCTTCCGGCTGACAATGCGGCCGGGTTGCGCACTATCCCGCTGTTCACCTGGGTAGTGGCCGCTACCGCTACCGCGTACCAGTTCCAGTATGATGACAACGCCGATTTTTCATCACCAACCTTCTCCACACCTGATGGTACAACCGTCCCAGGCGCCCCGATCACGGTGACCAGTTACAAACCAACCGGCATGGATGTGCTTACCCCGTACTACTGGCATGTTCGGGCACGTGACGCGGCCGGGAACTGGGGTCCATGGTCGGCCGCCCGAACGGTCACTGTTCTGCCTATCGTTCCGGGCGCTCCGGCGGTGATTTATCCCCCCATTTATGGTTTGACCAACGACACCACCCCGACCTTCACCTGGAACGCCGTGACGGCCGGTGTGTCATACCAGATTCAGGTCGACAATCTGTCAACATTCGCTTCGCCCGAGGTGAATGAAACGGTTGCCGGCGGGTTGACGGTTTTCACACCGTCAACTCCTATCACCCCTGATGGACTGTATTACTGGCGGGTGCGCGCCATCAACGCGCTGGGCGAAACTGGAGCCTGGTCGACATCGCGCTACTTCACGGTGGATACCGCCCCGCCGCCTGTACCCACGCTTTCATCGCCGGTGGATAACGTGGCCGGGATGCGTGTGATACCGTATTTCTACTGGACTGCCGTTGCCACAGCCACCGGTTACCAGTTTGCCATCGATGATAACGCGGACTTCTCATCCCCGGCCTACTCTACCCCTGATGGTGTGGACGTTCCCGGTACGCCGATCAAAACAACGTATACCAAACCAACCGGCCTGGTGACCTCCATACCGTATTACTGGCACGTGCGGGCGCGAGACCAGGCTGGCAACTGGAGTGACTGGTCCGCCGCGCGGACCATCACCATCCAACCGTAACGGGTTATACCTGCGTCAATCCAACCATCGCTCTGAATGCCCGGCTGGCGGAAATGATATCGTCGCCGGTGTATTCCAGGATGCGGGCATTGACGCGTCTGGCACAGGGTAATCCTTCCGCCCAGTCTGCCATATCTGACCGGTAGAATTCGACGGCAAACGTCACCTTTCCGGAAAGAGTGTACGGTTTAATAGTTGAGCGCGATTCAACGCCTTGCTTCACTGCCGAGGTGATCACCTGCTGCGCCTGCTGCAATGACAGGCACTCGGCGTTCATGCGGCCATTGGCTTTTTTAACCTGTGCCGATTTGATGCCCGGAACGAGGGCAGAGGCTTCAGCACAGGCGCTCTGGTCACCGCTGATGGCTACTACCGGAACACCAAAATGGCCGCAGCCGGCGGCGTTCATGGCGATTTCACCGGCCAGTGTGCCGTTCAGCCAGAAATTATGCATCCGCAGGCTCGACCAGGTGTGGTCAAGGATGGCATTGCGGGTTCCGGCCATGGCGTGGTACCCGATGAAGACAGCCGCGTCCACACCATCTGCAACCCCCTGGATCATGGAAAATGGTGAGGGGGTTCCATTGATCAATCGGGCGCGCGGATCCAGTTCTTCGATCAAAATGTTTGATCCGTCCCAGTGACCATCTGTCACTACGATTTCATCCGCGCCGGCCTGAGCCGCGCCTTCCACAGCCGCGTTCACGTCCGCGGTCATCCAGCGCCGTCCGCGGGGGTATTCGGAGTGACCGGGCAGAACGTGGTCCCAGCAAGTCACACCGCTGATTCCTTCCATATCCACTGCAATGAGAACTTTCATTAGATGTCCTTTTCGGGGTAAATTCAAATAAGAATTATACATTCGTGATGTACACTATCCGTTATATTACTGTAGAGCGTGACTCGACAAAAGTTTTTTCTTTGGTAGAATGGATTCAAAGCTTACATAACGGTAGTTTTTGACCGAACTGTTTTCATGGCAGCCTTAGGATTTCCTTGAGGCTCGCGTTTATTATGGAGGAGTAACCTTGTCTGGAATGGAGCGATTCACCCAAAGAGCGCGGCGTGTTTTAAGCCTGGCTCACCAGGCGGCTGAACGATTGCAGCAGAACACCATTGGCACGGAACATCTGTTGCTGGGACTGGTGGAAGAAGACGGCGGCGTTGCCGGCCGTGTGCTTCGCGATCTGGGTTTGGAACCTGAACGGATTCAGGAAATGGTGGAAAAGGTCAGCGGCGTGGGCGATTACCGCGGCGGGAAGATTGACCTGTCTTCCGGCACGCAGGAAGTGCTCGAATACGCGATTGACGAAGCCCGAAGGATGGGCCACCATTACATTGGTACGGAACATTTACTGCTTGGCCTGGTCCGCCTGGAGGAAGGCGCGGCAGTTGAAGTGTTGCGCAAACTGGGCGTAACCGCCGAGCAGATCCGCCGGCAAACCCGCCGGGTATTGCAGGAAGGCGGAACCTCACCGGCTTCCACCCCAACGGCTACGGCGAACCCGGGAAAATCAGCTTCTCAAAAAGAACAGGCCAGTCGGGCGAAAACCCCGCTGGTTGACCAGCTGGCTGTTGACCTGACTCAGAAGGCCGAAGAAGGC
>CAYQTY010000381.1:0-3014 GCA_964420535.1 uncultured Leptolinea sp.
TTGAGTTTATCTTGATTTTTTTTTGCCGCGAAACGCCTGAGGGGGCACATCATACACGCCATATCTGGGTGGTGCGACAACTCTGGTTATAAGCGCAGTAATAAACAGGAATATGGCATAAAAGATAAACATAAAGACAATGGTCAATATGATCTTTATGTAAAACATGGGTTCTACATACGGAGAAATTAGATCCCGCGGAATTGGGAACCATCCATTCTTAGAGTTTTCTTCCAGAAAAAGAAGACTTCCAACATAGGAAAGAGCCGGAATTAAGATGATCAGAATAAACCCGACTCCCCTCCATATTGGATGGACCTCCCTCTTCTTGGGTTTTGGTCTATGTGCGGTATACGATTCGTATTTTCCCATTTTATGCCATCTTTTCTACTGCTTTTTCAACAGCTTTGATAATTTTGTAATAACCGGTACACCTGCAAAGGTTACCGGTCAGAGCGTGTTTAATTTGAAGTTCGTCAGGATGTTTATTTTCTTCCAGTAGTTTGACGGAAGACATAACGAAGCCTGGTGTGCAGTATCCGCACTGAACAGCGCCTTCTTCAATGAATGCCTGCTGAACGGGATGCAACTCCCCATTTCCACCGGATACACCTTCAATTGTGGTGATGACCGCGCCATGGGCTCTAGGCGCTGGAACCATGCAAGCCATCACGGCCTTGCCATCCATGTGAATTGTGCAGGCTCCACATTCCCCTTCGCCACACCCTTCCTTTGTGCCTGTCAATCCTGCATCTTCCCGTAAAAACCGAAGGAGTGTTTTATTTTGTCCGGTATTGATAGTCCGCTTAACTCCGTTTATCGTTGTGACTATCGGATTTATTTCGCAATTAATCCCGGAAAAAAAGTCGTTAGTGCTTGCTTTTGATCCAGCGTCTAAAAGTGGAGGATCGCTTAACAAGCCTTCTGCTTCTGTATGAGCAGATATTTTTTCAAGCGCGTGTTTTACCAGTATGCCGACTATATATGAACGGTATGAAGCGGATCCTCGCACATCGTCAATCGGGCGCGCGGCTTCATTTGCCAGTCTGGCAGTCTCTTCTATGTTTTCTGGCGTGAGAACCTTACCAGCCAGATATGCTTCCGCGTTTTCCGCATGGATAATAATTGGTGCTACTGCCCCAAGGGTAATAAAGGCTTTGTTGACTTTTTCTCCGGAAAACTCCAGGACAACACTGGCATTTACCACCGAAATGGCCTGGGCTTTGCGTAAAGCACTTTTAATATAGACACCCTTCATGCTTGACTTCATCGCCGGGAATTGGATTTCAACAAGCACTTCATCCGGTTGCATGACTGTTTTTCGAACACCTGTATAGAAATCATTCAGGTTGACGACCCGCTCACCTTTTACGCTTTTTAAAACGACACTGGCGTTCAATGCCATGAGTGGAGAAATAGTGTCATTAGCCGGTGACCCGGTTATCAGATTTCCTGCAATAGTCCCCCGGTTGCGTATTTGGGGAGAACCTACCTGCCAGCAAGCCAGTACAAGCGGCAAAGCTTTATCTCTCAGTAAGGATGACTGGACACAATCGTTATGGGTGACAGAAGGTCCCAGATGTATGATCCCCGTTGTATCTTCTGTTATCAAGTTTTGTCCGGGGACCCGGCTAATATCGATCAATGTTGTAATCCCTTTGCGAAGACCTCTCTCAAGTTCAAGAATAAGATCTGTCGCTCCAGCAACAATCCTTGCAGAGGGACCTATATCCGCAAGAAGACCGGTAGCTTTTTCTATTGATTCAACGTTGTAATAGGATTCCCACATCTCGGCACCTCTATTTTTCATTCATTAATTTGCCGGTACCACCATTACGTAGCATGATGATCTCGGCCATGATTGAAACAGCAATTTCCTCTGGTGTTTCAGCGTTCAATTCAATACCAACCGGTGAGTGCACTTTGAGTAAAGTCTCTTTTGATACACCTTTATCCAACAATCCTTTTTGTGTAAACGCCCAACGTCTTTTGGAGCCAATTACACCAATAAATGCTGCAGGAGAATCCAGCAAAGGCGCAAGTCCTTCCACGTCTACATTTGAACCCCTGGTTGCCAGAATGATGTAAGTGGAAGACGTTATCCTGATTTTACTGACCAGTTCACTCATAGGACAAGGATAAAATTCATCCGCATCCGGATTGGCTTCCGGCGTGCAGAATTCCGGGCGGTCATCGGATATAGCTACCCGATAACCAAGGAACTTTGCCTGACGTGCCAGCGCTTTTCCCACATGCCCTCCGCCAATTATGATCATTTTTGCGTTGGACATAACCGGTTCAATAAAGATTTCCACAGTGCCTCCGCATACTCCTGGGTCACCCCGTTTGGGATCAACCATGGAGTATTTTAGTACTTTGGTCTTCTTGGTAAGGATAGTATCAAATGCTTCCTGATAGACCAGGTCCTCCACGGCTCCACCACCCACAGTTCCCATAAAGCTGCCATCAGAAAATACCAGCATTTTTGTTCCTTCGTGCCTGGGAGCTGAACCGGAGCTTGTAATTATTGTACAAAGCGCGGCAGAATCTCCTGCTGACAGAACTTCATTGATTCTTCTATATATCTGATCGTTCATCTTTCCAACATTCCTAGAATTACAGGTAAAAGTTGTTTCTTGCGCGAAACAATGCCCTCTGCCAGCCAGGTCCCATCAGCAACCGGTTTGTATGGCAAGCCGGCTAAAGCCGGAGGAGGATTCGCCGTGAGCAAGCGGCTGGAGCCTCCCACGACATCTGTAACCATTAATACAGCAAAATCCAGACCTCTCGCTGTCTGCAGATCTTCGAGAGATTTTTGTAAATCATCGATATGGTCAGATACTTCTACCATATCACTGACTTCTGCCTGAGAGATGGCAAAATGGTATGGCTCAGAGGTATAGACTTTCATGTCGGTTTGCACCACTTCGCTGGCAGGCCTTGTCCGCAACCCTGACCCTGCGGTTAAAACTTTATGTCCGAATGTTTCCATGGTTTCATCTGCGAACGGTGAA
>CAYQTY010000382.1:0-2976 GCA_964420535.1 uncultured Leptolinea sp.
CCAGACCATTCTCCCAGGCTTCTTTCAGCGCGATGTTCCATTCGTTGGATATCAATTGCGGGTCAACAATGCGTTCTGTGTTGCGGTCAAGGCATATGGCCGGTAAATGGAAGGTGTTTTCAAACGCGTTTTGCCCCAGAAAAACTTCCTGAAACACCCGGGTGATCAGGTTTCTCTGGACGATGCGGGAATGCTGCAGCAAGTCATTGATCAAAGATGTGCCAGCCAACCGGGGAAATGCGGCGCGGGCAGGACCGGAGGCGACCATGTAAAGCACCAGATCACAATAGGTAAACCCGGCTTTTTTGATGCTGGGAAGCTGGTTGACGATATTCTCGGCGTGTATGACTGGTTTGGGTATTTTGGCCCGTTTCACCATTTCACAAAAAGTGGTGAATTCCTGAGGTATGGGAAGGCCGGGGTAGGTTTCGAGAACGGTCTCCACCACGCAGGCCATGTAAATGGGCGCGATGTCCCACTCACTGATGATCCCCCTTGATTCAAACCAGGCGATCGTCTGCTCACCGGGGTACAGGAAATCCCACCCCATGATCTTGCCAAAAAAATCCATGGAGCTTTGCAAGGATGCGCGATATCTTCTGGGTTCTACCAGAACCCCATCCATATCAAAGAGCAGGATTGTCTTCTTCATTTATGGCGTTTTTCCAACTCCGCAAGGACTTCATCCGGTGTGACCCCGTTCTGTGCCATGAGTACCAGTACATGATACGTCAGGTCGGAGACTTCTTCAATAATACGCTGCTTTCCCTGACCCTTAGCGGCTATTATAACTTCAATAGCTTCTTCTCCCACCTTTTTACAAATCTCATCCTGCCCTTCAGAAAACAGGCGCGCGGTGTAGGATTTAGGTGTCGGGTTGGCTTTGCGGTCTAGAATGGTATCGTACAGGTCTTTGATCTTCATTGTATTTTACGCTCTCTTCTACTATACCTTTATTTTACTCGACGATAGAAACAGGATGTATTGCCGGTGTGACAGGCTGGGCCTGCCGGTTTGACGCGCACCAGGAGTGTGTCGGCATCGCAGTCGATCCATAATGAGATGAGTGTAAGAGTATTGCCTGACGTAGCGCCTTTGCGCCAGATCTCCTGCCGCGAGCGTGACCAGAAATGCACCTGACCGGTTCGCCGGGTCAGGTCGTAGGCTTCTTTATTCATCCATGCGACCATCAAGACGGCATTGGTGTCATCGTCCTGCACAATGGCCGGAATAAGCCCGGCGGAATCATATTTCGGGGGAATTAATTCTTCATCTGTCATTATCATCCTCACCCGGCCAGATCCGGCAACCGGCGTACCAGTATGGAACAGCCGGCCAGATATTCTTTCAGATCAGGGATGGCCATGACCCCATCGTGGAATAACGAGGCGGCCAGGGCGGCTTCCGCGCGGCCTTCTGTTAGTACATCCACAAAATCTTGCATGGAGCCGGCTCCGCCGGAGGCGATCACCGGCACGGTGACGGCATCCGCCACGGCTCGGGTTAACTCGAGATCATACCCGGATAACGAACCATCCCGGTCCATGCTGGTCAGTAGAATCTCTCCGGCGCCCATATCTACTCCTTTGCGGGCCCATTCGATGGCATCCAAACCGGTGGGGGTGCGGCCGCCGTGGATGGTCACTTCGTAATTACCGGTTTCCGGTACGCGGCGGGCATCTATGGCCAGCACCACACACTGGCTGCCGAATGCTTTTGCTCCTTCAGTCAGTAGATCGGGATTTTGCACGGCGGATGTGTTGACGCTGATCTTATCCGCGCCGGCCAGCAGCAGATTGCGCATGTCGTCAACGGAGCGGATACCGCCGCCAACGGTGAAAGGCAGGAACACAGACTGCGCCACGCGCCGGACCACATCCAGGCAGGTTTCTTTACCGGCAGCGCTGGCGGAAATATCCAGGAAAACCAGTTCATCTGCGCCGGAAGCATCGTAGATCTTCGCCTGTTCCACTGGGTCACCTGCATCACGCAGGTTGACGAACTTCACGCCTTTGACCACGCGTCCGTCTTTAATATCGAGGCAGGGAATGATACGTTTGGTCAGCATGTCAGTCATCCTCCTGTGCCGCTGAAAGCAGGTTGCCGAGTTCCACGGAGCCTTCATACAATGCTTTACCCAGAATGGCGCCGGCCGCGCCATTCTGCCGCAACCGGATCACTTCGCTGACCGAACTTACCCCGCCGGACGCGATGACTTTCAATCCCGTCTCACGGGCGATGGTGATGGTGGTTTCGAAATCGCTGCCGGTTTGCATGCCGTCTCGGTCAATATCCGTGTAGACCAGCCATTCCAGTCCCATTGAACGGAGCATGGCCGCCATGCCGGTTACACTGGCATCGGTTTCCTGTTGCCAGCCAGAGACCATCACTTTATTATTTTTACCATCAAGGCTGACGGCAATACGCTCCGTGCCGAATTCCGCCACCAGCGACCGGACACATTCAGGGTCCTTCACAGCGAGGCTTCCCAATATGGCACGTGACACACCGTAATCCAGTATCTCCTTAACCTGGTCAATTGTGTGCATTCCGCCGCCAAACTGTACATCGGCGTTATATTCGCGCGCAGCCTGAAGGATCTTAGCGAGCACCTGGTGGTTCACATCTGAAGAATCTCCGAATGCGCCATCAAGGTTGACGACGTGCAGCCAGCGGGCGCCCTGAGCCAGCATTTTCAGGGCGACCGTTTCAGGCTCAGAACTGTAGTTGGTTTGCTGGTTCGGGTCACCCTGCCTGAGACGAACGACCTGGCCTTTGCGCAGGTCAATGGCGGGAAAAATAATGAACTTATTCATGATGATTTGCCTGTATCAAATCTTGAGAAAATTAGACAGCAGTTTCTGCCCGAGGATTTGGCTCTTTTCGGGGTGAAACTGTACCCCGAAAACATTTTTTTCGCCAACCACCGGGGAAAACGGGAGAATGTAATCCGTTATGGCTAGAGTATATTTGCTC
>CAYQTY010000383.1:0-1083 GCA_964420535.1 uncultured Leptolinea sp.
AAAAACTGTTCCTTTTGTTGAAGATAGCGATCGGCATCCTGGCTGTGTTTATTCCGTATTTGTTTTTTAATCTACATCAGGCAGGTACGATCTGGCCGTCTACATTTGCGGCGAAACAGGCGGAATACCAGGCGGCAACCACATATCCGCTTATCCAGCGAATTGGTTCATTGTTCCTACCGTTCCTGGCCGGGGGTGGGGTGGTATTGATCCCGGGTATGATAGCCGGGATTATTTACACATGGCGTGAGAGGAATGCGGCTTCCGCGGCAATTTTCCTGTGGTTTACCGGTTATGTTCTTATGTACGCGTTACGCCTACCCGTGTTCTACCAGCATGGCAGGTATATGATGCCCGCCATGGCTTTTTTCTTTCTGTTCTCCTTATGGGGTGCTACACGGTGGATGCGCGCCTGGTCACCCGGGAAAGTGACGAATCTTTCCCGCGTGTTCTGGATGGCAAGCATCATAACTGTCACCGCACTCTTTTTCGTTATCGGCGGTAATGCGTACCGGACGGATGTGGCCATAATTGAGACTGAAATGGTGCAGACCGCTCGTTGGCTGCGGGAGTATACTCCAACGGATACCCGGGTGGCAGTCCATGATATCGGGGCTGTTGGTTACTATTCGGAACGCGAGGTTCTAGACCTGGCAGGATTGATCAACCCGGAGGTAATACCGATCATACGGGACGAGAGTCAATTAAAACTATATATTAACCGGCAGAATATTCAATATCTGGTGACATTTCCCGGCTGGTATCCAAAACTTGTCAAAGGATTGGATACCGTATATCAAACCGGTGGAACCTTTTCGCCGGAAGCCGGTGGTGAAAACATGGCAGTTTATCAATGGAAATAGAAAAAAATAAAGGGATAATGTATAATTTCTGAATTATTTCCATGCACGGCTTTCAAATCCCTGTTCAATGCAGATTTTGGGTCGGATTGGATTTCACAACAGGGATGACTTAAATGAATATCAATGCAAATGGGTGGATTAAATTCATACTGGGTTTTGTTCTGGTTGTGGCTCTTCTATCTGGAGTAGTTGCGTATATACCCGGGTATATAGCCACGTA
>CAYQTY010000383.1:1093-2967 GCA_964420535.1 uncultured Leptolinea sp.
CCGGGTGACGAGATCCTTACTAATCCGGTCATCATGTGGACGCATGGTCGTTCCATATCTGCCCCTCCTGAGCAAGTTTGGCCCTGGATCGCACAAATTGGTCAATCGCGGGGTGGTTTCTACTCGTATACCATTATCGAGAATTTGATTTCCCGTGACGGGTCATATCAAAATGCCGGGAAGGTGCTGGAACAACATCAAGATCCCAAACCGGGTATCTATATCATCAAAGATATGCTTCCAATCAAAGAAGTAAAAACAGGTGAATACTTTCTGGCAGCGGTTGACGATTTCTTCGGGATGGGATGGACTTGGGGTTGGTACCTGCAGCCTGAAGGAATTGACAGCACCCGACTGATTATCCGCATGAAAATTCAAGTGGATGGTGAACAGTCTAATCCGGTTATGTTCTGGATTTTGGATGCCGGAGGCTTTGTTATGGAAAAAGCCATGCTCCGCGGTATTGCTGACCGCGCGGAAGGGAGACCATTCCCCGCGCCAAATGAAGTTGCTGAGTTAATAGTCTGGTTGGGAACATTGATGGTCGGTTTGGCGTCCGCGTGGCAGGTGATCCGGGAGACAAAGTGGTTTTTCCCGTTGATGCTGGGCCTGACAAGCCTCGCGACACTTTTGGTTTTTACCTTTATTCAACCCAACAGTATTTGGCGCATAATAATCCTAATTATTTTGATACTTGCCTATTGGGGTTGTGTAAAATGGGATAAAAATCCTAAAGAAAAAGAACAAAAATAATCAGTCACATGAACAGGTTATGCTATACTATTCACTTGTGCCTTGAATATCCTGATATGGTTACATAACGCAAAACTTGAATGGGAGATTCAGCATGACCAACAAAAAGGCAGAATCGTCCGATCCACTGCTTGAATTCCAACAGGAAATCAATAATGAACTGGAACAATCCAGACGGTCATTGTCTGAGATTCGTTTGATGCTGGAGCAGAGTCAGGCTGAGTTAACACGCCTGACCCAGCGAAACGCGTCTATCACCGGAAAAATGCAGCAAGTTCAAAGCAATTTTGAAACATTGCCCCGCGAGGAATTGCGGGTCACGTTTAATGAAGCGCTGGACGCACAACAAAGGCTTCTGGTGATGCGCGGGCAGATGGATAAACTTCAATCTGACCAGACGCATATTCAACGGTATATTGGTTACCTCGAAAAGGTTCAGCTATTCGTTTTTAATGAAAAAGCCATTTCAAAGGATGTAAAACAGCAACAGCAACAGGCAGCAACGGGGGTTGACACGCTGGCTTTGATGATGGACGCCATCGAAAATGACCGGATCAAAATTTCACATGAAATGCACGACGGTCCGGCCCAGGTGCTTTCCAACTTTATCATTCAGGCGGAAATTGCCAACCATCTGGTTGACATCGACCCGGCGAAAGCCAAGATCGAATTGGAAAATCTGAAAGCCGCGGCAGAATCAACATTTAAACGGATTCGCGCGTACATTTATGAATTACGTCCAATGACCCTGGATGACCTGGGACTGGTACCTACCATAAAGCGGTTCTTTGAAAGCTTTGCTGAACAGAACGGCGTTGAGTATAAATATGAATACAAAGGTGCCGAGCGCAGGCTCGTTAGCTACCTGGATGTATTGATCTTCCGGGCCGTTCAGGAATTGCTGGCCAACGCGGTTGACCATAACAAGGATTATCCGGTAAAACTGCAAATCTATGTGCAGGTCATTTACGAAGACAGCGTGGTGCGAATTATTGTTCGCGATAACGGTAAAGGTTTTGACACTAATCAGGTTGATCAGACAGGTGGTCACGGACTGCAGACATTGCAGCAGCGCATCAAGATGGCCGGTGGAGAAATAGAAATTGAGTCGCAACCGGGGA
>CAYQTY010000384.1:0-2958 GCA_964420535.1 uncultured Leptolinea sp.
ATCTCGCAACTGGAAGGTGAACTCGACCGCGCGGTCATCGTCCCCCCGAAGCAGATCCCGGCGGATGTCATCACCATGAACTCGCGCGTTGTTCTGGTTGACCTGGCCGAAGGCGACCGCATGGAGCTGACCCTGGTCTTCCCCGAGGATGCCGGCAAAAGCACCGACAGTGTTTCCATACTGGCGCCGATCGGTACGGCGATGATCGGTTACCGCGAAGGTGACGTGTTCGAATGGTCCACCCCCGATGGGCCGGTCAACCTGCGGGTGGAGAAGGTGGTCTACCAGCCTGAAGCGGATGGTATGTTTGATTAAGGAAGGCGCCCTTCATGTCAACGTGGAGGGCGTTTTTATTTGCTTCTAGTGAGTTGAAATGTCATAATTGATATCGGGTGGAAAGTAAAATAAATACCTCACAAAATTTTCCTATCAGGTTAATAAGCTTTGGAAAAATTCAGAATTCAGAAATTGCGTTTTCCGACTATTGCGAGAATTTTTATTGCGGTCTATATCGTATCCATAATTTTTTTAATTTTGCTGCGATCAGTGAATCTCAATCATCTGTTCCCTTTGGATTTTCATTTCCAGCTTGATCAAGGATTAGTAGTTTTTATAATTTTTGGATTCTTGTTTTACCTATTTTCAATAATAATTTCTATCGGGTATAGTATCTTACACCATAGATTAAGGGATATCTTAGTAAGTATTTTTTCGCTGATTATTAGTGTCCCTGTTTCCATTGTGTTCATGTTTACTTTCATGAGTAACCCCGAACATACACTAAGTGCGCTAATTAATGGAGAACATCTATATGTTCTTTCTTTCCTGGCTGGCGATTTTGGTGAATATAATTTTTACGAGTGTAGTAAGTTGGGGTTGGAATGTAAAAGTTTATCATCGAAAATCAGTTCTTATGTTGAAGATCCTATGAAGCTTGTTTTTGATGAAAAGACTGATTCAATTGTCGCCTTCCAAAAAAGGGGTCATCATACGTGGATATCTTTTGTGTATAAAGATCTCGTTCGATATTTTGACTGGGAACAAATTGCAGAATTTCACAATGATGTATACATGCTAAATTCAAACAGGCAAGAAGATTCCACAAGTTTTTTTATATCAAAGTGCATTGATGAAAACGAGTCAATAGGTTATTGCGAAATTCTTCCATTTGGGTACACGTCCACAGGGGAAAAAGATGTCAAATTGATCTATAACGAATATTTGGACGCGCTCCAGGTAGTAGCGGAAGATGAGATCATTTATTCATACAATGGCCAATCGCGTTGTCTGAGTAAGGAATGTAAAAATTCACCCTTTGAGTAGGTTTATTCGGGTAGGATGCGCTCGATATTGAGCGCATCCCTTTGAAGTGGACCACATGGCAGCCGGGAAGTTGACCAACCAGGGCCAATTATGTACACCCGGTCATGCCCGCCTGCGCACGGAACATGTGTGGGGATGGTCACCCGCAAGATCCGCCAGGATGGCGATGAGCGGGGTATGCTTATTTACGGGTATAAGTTTAGGCCGGTATTGCAGAGGAATTAGTTCTTTCCCAAAAATAAGAATGATTTGACCTGACAGAAAAACTGTCAGGTTTTTCTTTGAACCGCATTGTTACCATAATGGTAACAATGCGTTATGATTAAACCATGAGGATCATCAGCCGGCGAATTCTACGCGAATTCTGGGAAAAACACCCGGAAACAGCCGTCCCGCTTCAAATCTGGTTTCACGATGTTGAACACGCGAATTGGACATCCCCGGCAGACATCAAAGCAGTCTACCAGAACGCCAGTTTCGTGGCCAATAACCGGGTAGTGTTCAACATCAAAGGAAATCATTACCGGTTGGTTGTTGTTGTGGAATATCAACAGGGCGTGATCTACATCCGATTTGTGGGCACACATACAGATTATGACCGGATCGATGCGGCCACAATCTAAGGAGAAATACAATGGATATCAAACCCATCCGTAATGAAACGGATTATCAGACAGCCTTAAAAGAAATTGATGCTTTGCTCGAATCGAAGCCTGGGACACCAAAAAGTGACCGGTTGGATGTGCTGGTAACGCTGGTTGAAGCCTATGAAGTTAAACATTTTCCCATTCCGGAACCAGATGACCCGGTCCAGGTGCTGGAATACTACATGGAAAGCCGCGGCTTGAGCCGGACAGATATGATCCCTTTTCTGGGAAGCAAGGAACGGGTTTCGGAAATCTTCAACGGTAAGCGCGGGCTATCTCTTGAAATGATCCGGCGTCTACATAGCGGATTGGGTATTCCGGCTGAATTGCTAATGGGAAAGCACTCTCATCGATCTCCACTCCGCCAACGATAACAGGCTGTTTCGCATATCGGTGCATAAATTAAATTTTCGCGTGGTCACCGCGCAGTTGACCGACCTGGGCGAGGAACAGCCGCGCATTGGCATGCCCGCCTGCACACGGAACGGGTGTGGAGATGGTCACCCGCAAGATCCGTCAGGATGGCGATGAGCGGGGTATGCTGATCTACGGGTATAAGTTCAGGCCGGTGCTGCAACGAAATTAAGGTTTGAAATTCAGGCGCCCTTCACGTCAACGTGGAGGGCGTTTTTTGTTTGTAAAATATTATAGGAAATAGAGAGATAAATGACCTTAGATGAGAAAGGTGGTACGGTCAGGATGGCAGGCGGTGTTTTCTATTCGGTATAACAATTTATGGTTTATTTGTTAACAACTCCTTTTCAATTTTCTCCCTTAAACAACTCTTGACATCTCTCTCTATTCAATTTATTATTGGATATATCCAATAATCGTAAATACCTATATGTGAGGAGTCCAGTAATGTCTCTTGAATACGCCATCCTTGGCTTTCTCAACTACCACCCCTATACGGGTTATGATCTTAAAAAAATCTTTGAAACTTCAATCAGGCACTTCTGGTCTGCAGACCAGAGCCAGATCTACCGCA
>CAYQTY010000385.1:0-2951 GCA_964420535.1 uncultured Leptolinea sp.
CCGATTGTGAGGGATATTCTCAAGGAAAGATTGAGAATTCCGCTTGAATTCAGTTGCTCGCCCGTAACGTTGGATGGGCATCAATATGTGATCATTGTCGCGCAGGAGATCAGTCAACGCATTAAAGCCGAACAACAGATCCAACAACAACTGATCCAGCTTGATACACTGCACCGGATTGACAATCTGATCACAGCCAATCTTTCCCTTCCGGATCTGTTGAATGGAGTCCTTGAGGAAGTCCGCGCCGTGTTAAAAGCCGATGCCGCGGCGATCTACACATTCGATACTCCTGAGGTCCTGCGCTGTGTGGCGTTGAGCGGAAGCCGAATCTTTCTTAATGAAGCTCAATGTGAAATCCCCAGAGGGCTTTTTCCTGATCTGGCATCCGGTAAGCGTGTTTCATTGAATACCGACAGCTCAGACACCAACAGGCTTGTGATCATTAAAAACCGCCTCAGGCAAAATAGCTTTACCGGCTATATTGGAGAACCTTTATCATCCAGTGGAAAAGTCAAAGGGATATTGGAGATTTATTTCGACAATCATTTTGATGTCACAAACGAATGGGCTTCGCTGCTGGGACGGTTATCTGCCCAGGTGACTGTAGCTGTAGATAAAAGCCAGTTGTACCGGAATTTACAAAACGCGTATACCGAATTGAACCAGGCGTACGACCAGACGCTGGCGGGATGGGTTGCTGCCCTTGAATTGCGCGAAAGGGAAACAGCCGTCCACAGCCGTGAGGTGGTCGAGATGACCGTCAGGCTGGCGCACATGATGGGGATCAAAGCCGACGATTTGATGCATGTGTGGCGGGGCGCGTATCTGCATGATATAGGAAAAATGGCTATCCCGGATGCCATCCTGCTTAAACCCGGACCATTAACCGAAGATGAATGGGAAGTCATGCGTCAACATCCATCTCTGGCGTACCAGATGTTATCCGGAGTTTCATACCTCAAACCGGCGCTGGATATCCCTTACGGCCACCATGAGAAATGGGATGGGACGGGGTATCCCCGCGGCCTCGCGGGTGAAAACATCCCCCTGACCGCGAGAATATTTGCCGTAGTGGATGTATGGCAGGCGTTGACGTCAGATCGCGTTTATCGTAAAGCCTGGCCTGAACAAAATGCCATTGATTACATTATTGATCATTCCGGCACCCATTTTGACCCCAAAGTGGTGGAAGGTTTTATGACTCTGGTTAATAAGAACCGGGAAAAGCCGTTTATCCGGTAGAAATTCGGATTAGAATTACTGGAAAATAGGCAGCATTTTCACACGAAAAATGTGCTGAGTATCCATTCCGCCTCCGGCAGGGTTTTTCTGCCAGTGGTACTTTACAGGATGTTTATTTAATTATGGCTAACACTTTACCTGTCATCGCGTTTGATCTGGATGGAACGCTGATAACTCACGATCTAAAAATTCATCCGGCGGATGTGGCTATGTTGACCATGGCAGATCCGCCGGCTGTTTTTGTGCCGACTACCGGACGCACCCTTTTCTCCATCCGAAGCTTGTTTAAGACGCACGGGATACTGGGAAATGCCCCCATGCACTTTCCGGCTGTTCTGCAAAATGGCTCTCTGGTCGTCAACGGTGGTGAAGAACGTTTGTTGTATAAAACGTTTGCACCTGATGTTCAGGCCGACCTGATCAAAGTACTCCTATCCCGGCCGGACGTCACGTTCATGTTATTCAATAATGACCGGATGCGCATGATGAACCCCACACCGTATGGAGAAGCCACAACGAGTTATTACCAGTTCAAACCTGACCGCTACGATCCGAATGAATTGGATGAACCCTGTTCAAAAATCATCTGCCTTGCACCAACAGTCGAAATACTTGATGAGATTCGCGCTCTGATCCGTAAATTTGACCTGGAATTGGCCACCAGTAAGACGACCATTCTCGAAATGAATCCACCGGGAGTCAGCAAGGGGGCCGCGCTGGAATACCTGGCAAAGTGTAAAGGATGGGATACCAGACGGGTGTTTTGTGCCGGGGATGGTGAAAACGATCTGGAAATGTTCCGCCGTTTCCCCGTTTCATTCACCCCGCACACCACTCCCGATAACATCAAGAAACAGGTCTCGTATGTTGTCGACATAAGCGAAAACGGATTGCTGCGCTCTATTTTAACCGTAATAGAACGGGAAGGTTTATAGACCGAATGTCCAGACGGTTGACTTCCATTCTCGAGACGCTGTTTGCTGTTATCGTCTGGGGATGTACGTTTGTAGCAACCAAGGTGGCTTTACTAGACATCAAACCCGTAACTGTGGTCATGTTGAGGTTCGCGATGGGGGTGGCCATTCTGGCGGTAGGTGTTCAATTACGAAAACAATGGAAGCCCGTTACCCGCCGAGATATTCTTTCACTGGCAGGATTGGGTTGCCTTGGTGTGACCTTTCACCAGTGGCTGCAATCGACAGGACTGATGACATCCGCCGCGTCAACCACAGCCTGGATATTGACGACCTCTCCCATTTTTATTGCAATCCTGGGATGGTTCGTGCTGCGGGAAAAAGTCACCTGGCTGCAAGTTGGCGGTATATTGCTGGCTACGTTGGGCGTTCTGCTGGTGGTAACCCGTGGTGAGCTTGACCTGGAAAATCTAGGTCGCATCGGAACGTTTGGCGATCTGCTTATTTTGATCAGTGCCGTTAACTGGGCGGTGTTTTCCGTGCTGTCACGGGGAATGTAAAAACGCCTGCCATCCGCCCTGATGATGTTCTATGTTATGCTCTTTGGCTGGATTTTTTCCACCGCCTTGTTCTTTATAAAGACAGGACTGGATGATATCCTGAACCTTACGTCAAATGGCTGGCTGGCCATTATAATTCTTGGAATTTTCGGGTCCGGATTGGCGTATATCGCCTGGTATGACGCGCTTCAGAATTTGAAAGCCAACGAAGCAGGTGTTTTTCTAAATATTG
>CAYQTY010000386.1:0-2949 GCA_964420535.1 uncultured Leptolinea sp.
AAATCCGCTGCCTTTAAAACCTTTCGGGTCAGAGCGATTGATCACTTGTCCGCCAACATCGCCGTCGCTATCCCAATTCATCTTGATATTTTCTTCCACCCATTCTGTAGAAGTGGGTGTTGGAAACAAGATCATGTAATCGCCGCGGCCATCAATATTAAGGTCGAGTTGAATACCATAGACCGCAGGGAAAGCGGCGGGCGGCTCTTCGAGATAGATTGTGAAGTATGCCCAGCCGTTCTCCGGCCGAACCAGTTCTGCCCTTTCAATATCCACAGCGGGCAGATAGTTCATGTCTTGATCAAATGGGCGTTCAAACCGTCCGTTCGTGAATTCATCGCCGCCCGGGGCTTTCTTTTCTGCCGCTGTTTGACGGCTGACCTGGTCGTGGATCACCTGAGGAATACCATGCGGCGTTCCCGGCCTCATTTCGATCAATGAGGCTCCGGCACCCGGGGTCCCTTTGATTGTTGGAGTCACAGTCACTTTTTTCACCGTCTGCTCTGGAGTGGCGCTTTCAACGGGCTGCCGGTTGGCCAGTATTTCGCGTTGGGCCAGAATGGGCGAACACCCGGAAATCAGTATTGACACCATCAAAAAAGAAAAAAGACTGTTTTGCTTCAAATCGACACCCGAAGATCAAGAATAACTGAATTATTACATAATTTCTGTATCGTTCCATGAAAACCGGAAAAGAGAAGATCAGGCAGGTGGAATCAGACCTGCCTGATCTTAGCGGTAATTTCAGTTGGATTAAATCAGTTTTTCAGCATGGTCCTCCATTGGGACCTATACATGGTGGACTGGAACCACTGGGGTCAGGCGGAGCTTCGGGAATAGACAGAGGGCAGATTCCCGGTTCATAACCGGTAGCCTCATATCCTGATGCTACCCGGCAGGTGTTATCCACGGCGAACACTTCTTTTAAAGGATAATCCGGTTCACCGCGCAATGGTGAGCCAGCCTGTTCGAGTGTATAGCTGACGTGTAAATCGTATACTTTTTCAGAAAAGACCGCGCCATCGGTAAACGGACGCCAGATGAACTTTCCTTTTTCTCCGCCCACAATAGTATGTTTGAAGGCGATTTCAATGGTGTCATCGGTTCCGGGTTTGAGACGGATCCAGGCCAGATCATTGTCAGAACCACGGCCAGCCCGCAGCAGGTTGACATCAAAACCGAGGGCGCCAGTTACAGGTATGGGGCCTGCACTTGCCATACTGTAAGGTTGTTCGGCTGATGTGCTTTTCCAAACATCCACTCCTTCTGTTGACCATGTTTCGGAAAGCGGCCCTAATCCGCGGAGCATGAACAGGCTGCGCCCGTCACGGTTTAAATCCAATTCAAGGCCGTAATAGGCTTCATTGTTGACGGCTGCCGATACCGGCCTGGCGACCTGAATGGTCACATACACAAAATCGGGATCCTCGCGGAACATCGTAGCTTTAATGATATCCAGATACCCCAGATACCCCATTTCGCGGTCAAATGGCCGTTCAAAACGGCCGTCGTAAAATTCGTCACCGCCATAGGCGCGTTTCTGCTCGGCATAATTCTCGGTTACCTGGTCATGAATAACCTGTTGTTTGCCGGAGAATTCACCGGGCATAATATAATGCGGCGGCGGCGTTGGCTCTTCCGGGATTATTTGAGCGGTTGTGGGAATTGGGGTGGGGACGGGTGTCTCTGTCGGAATCGGGGTAAGAATGATCAATACCGGCGGACTCGCCGGTTCGGTTGTGACGGGTTCGGGCGGAGGAGAGTTGACGTTCCCGCAGCCGGAGAGGATTAGAACCATTGTGATGATAGCAGCCGTGAGGATGTATGTTAGATAGTTTTTCATCTGTACCTCCATATTTACCGGTCGGAAGAATTTCATTACTCCGGCCCGGGCCCGATAGGATCCAGTGGGATTACTGGTACTTGCGGATTGCTGTGTGGTTCATCCGGTTGTTCCGGAGGCTCTGTAATTGGACAAATTCCCGGTTCACGCCCGGATGCCTGATAGCCGGATGCAGCCCGGCAAGTATTGTCCACCGCATAAACTTCTTTCAACGGGTAATACATCTCGCCAATGATTGGTGATCCAGCCTGTTCAAGGGTGAAACTGTTATGCAGATCATACAGGCGGGGTTCAAAGGGAGCGCCATCGGTAAATGGACGCCATATAAATTTCCCATTTTCCCCGCCCACCAGTGAATTCTTAAAGGCGATTTCAACGGTATCAGCCAGTCCGGGGCTCATCCGTATCCAGGCCAGGTCAATATCATGCCCTTTCCCGGCATGCAGGAGACTGATATCAAAGCCAGAAGTGCCTGTGACTGGTATTCCGGTAGCCACCTCGGCCACTGGCATCCGGGAAGAAGATGATTCCCATACATCAATCCCCGCGGTTGACCATTCTTTCCCGGCGGGTGGTTTGCCGCGGATCAGGTAACGACTGCGTCCATCCAGATTCAGGTCGATCTCCACACCAAAGTAAGCAGGGTTACCCGCTGCCTGTGACACCGGATCTGCCACCTGAATAGTAATGTAAATGAAATTCTCGTCTGTCCGTATCAGGGTTGATTTGACAATATCCAGGTATCCCAGATAGGTCATCTTTGTGTCAAAAGGACGCTCGAAACGGCCGACGCGGTATTCATCACCGCCGTACGCCCGGCGCTGATCAGCGTACTTTTTATTTACCTGGTCGTGAATGGTTTGTGCCCGGCCGTTTGCGTTAAATGGAACCAGTATATGTGATTGGGAGGTTGGGATGACTTCTGTAGGAGGCGGTAAGGGAGAAGCCGGAGGTGACGTTGGTTGAGGGGAGAAGGAGCGTATGCCGGGGAAATTACAACCGCTAACGGCTGTAAGAGCAGCCGCAACCAGCAGTAGAAAAAGACACAAATAACCGAATGCCCTGTTCATCTTTCCTCCAAGACCGGAAAAAGAGAATCTTTGACC
>CAYQTY010000387.1:0-2947 GCA_964420535.1 uncultured Leptolinea sp.
ACCAATCCTGAATTTAAGGGCGGTAGATGCAAGCGGGAGGATATCTGCCCTCCGGTATTTGACGTAAATCCGCTTGCATCTACCCTGCACGATACGGGTTTTCCTGTTCGGTACAAATTTGAGATGAATCAAAAAAACAGCCCGGATTTCCGGGCTGTTGACTTATTTACCTTTGGCCTGCTTTTCGCTTTGCAGGGTTCGAATTCCGTTGCGCACCTGGGTGAGTGACCGTTCCATTTCCATTTCCAGCTTGGAAAGGGATTGCAGAACGTAGTCATCCGCTTCCAGACGGGTATTCTCGGCTTCCACCTTGGCATCGTTGATGATCTGGTTGGCGCGGGTCTGGGCTGCCTGCACGAGCGAGTCTTGCTGGATGAGGGTTTCACCTTTTTCACGGGCCAGAGCCAGTGTACGGTTGGCTTCTTCCTGCGCCTGAGCCATAATGCGGTCACGCTGGGCCAATAACTGCTGCGCTTTTTTGATCTCATCCGGAATAGAAACACGCATCTGGTCGATCAGGTCTAGCATGCGGTCTTCGTCAACGACGACGCTATGCGTGAACCAGATCGATCGGCTCTCGTTAAATAATTCTTCCAGGCGGTCTACCAGGTGCAGTATATCCATTCCAACCTCCGACGCGTACGCTGTCCCTTGAGTTGCAAGGATTGGGCCAGGCTGGTATTCCAGCCCGGCGGGCGGGTTAATCTCTCAGGGAAGTCATGTGAATGTTGGTCCGTCCGTCTGAGATCTCCTGGAATTTCCGGTTCAACGCATCGGAAACATGTTGTGGAACCATGGTGGAAATATTTCCTCCCAGTGAGGCGATCTCGCGGACAGTGGTTGAGGAAAGAAAGGTATGTTCCTCGTTGGTGATCAACGCCACTACTTCGATATCATGGGCCAGACGGTGGTTGGCAAGCGCCATACGGAATTCGTATTCAAAATCTGAGAATACCCGCAGGCCGCGGACAATTACTTTCGCTCCGATCTCTCGGGCAAAATCCACCGTTAATTTATTGTAGCCCATCACATTAATCCTGGGTTCTTCTTCAAACGTCTTTTTCGCCATGGCAATACGTTCTTCCGGCGAGAACAGCATATTCTTCAATGAGCGGTTATAAACCCCAACAATGACCTCGTCGAAAAGTTTGGATGCCCGCCAGGCGATATCAATATGCCCGTAATGAATGGGGTCAAACGATCCGGGGAAAAATGCGCGAATCATGATTAACTTACGTCTCCTTTACCGTCACCCCAGAAATCTTCCAGGGCGGCAGCCAAACGTTTATTATCGGGATTTTCCAATCCCGGGTCGGACTCAAATACCGATTGCGCGTGACGCCGCGCTGACTCAATAAGTCGGACATCCGTCAACTTGGCCATTCGCAGATCTGAAAAGCCTGATTGCCGTGTACCCAGGAAATCTCCGGGGCCGCGTTGTTCCAGGTCTTTTTCTGCCAGCACGAAGCCGTCATTGGTCAACTCCATCACCGAAAGCCGTTCATTTTCCATGGATTCATTTGAATCCGGGATGAGCATGCAGTAGGACTGAGCCTCGCCGCGGCCGACGCGCCCTCGGAATTGGTGTAATTGTGACAGTCCAAAGCGGTTGGCGCTTTCGATCAACATAATGGTAGCGTTCGGCACGTCCACACCCACCTCTACAACAGAGGTGGAGATCATAATATGGGAAGTGCCGGAACGGAATTCATCCATCACGGCATCTTTTTCTTCCGGTTTCAACCGGCCGTGCATCAATCCCAGTTTATATTGCGGAAATATCTCAGCCTGCAGGCGGGCGTATTCTTGAACGGCGGCGTTGTTTTCATCACTGTCTTCCGCCTGTTCAACGAGCGGGTAAATGATAAACGCCTGGTGACCTTTTTCCACCTGCTTGCGGATCAACTGATAAGCGCTTTCCCTTTCCAGGGGATGAAGTACATGCGTCTCAATTGGAAGCCGGCCGCGGGGCATTTCATCCATTACTGAGAGGTCAAGGTCGCCATACACTGTTAACGCAAGGGAGCGGGGAATGGGTGTAGCCGTCATCACCAGCAGGTGAGGATTTTCACCCTTCTGGCGCAGCGCCGCGCGCTGACCCACACCGAAGCGGTGCTGTTCGTCAATCACGGCCAGCTGCAATTGCTGGAAGACCACCGGATCTTCGATCAGGGCATGTGTGCCCACGATGATCTTGATGGTGCCATCGGCCAGTTTCTGACGGATATCGGCTTTTTCCGCTTCGGGGGTGTCGCCAATCAGCAGGCGGATCTGTTCGGGCTGCAGCGGTGCGTCGTCACCTTCCGTCAGAAGGCGGGTGAGCCCTTTAAAGTGCTGGTCAGCCAGAATGCTGGTGGGGGCCATAAACGCCGATTGAGCACCTTTACGGGCGATCATCAACGCCCCCAACGCGGCGACAATGGTCTTGCCCGAACCCACGTCACCCTGGAGCAGGCGATTCATCGGCCGGCCGGCAGCCAGGTCGCCCTTGATCTCTTCCACCGCACGTTTCTGTGCGGAGGTTAATTCATAGGGAAGGCGTTTAAATTGCGCTTCCAACCAGTCAACCGGCGCCTCGAAAGTGCGGGCGGTGTTGGCCTGCCACTGGGCTTTTTGTTTCAAAACACCCATCTGCAACAGGAAGATTTCGTCAAATGCCAACCGGCGGCGGGCGTCATCCAATGCCTGTTCCGAATCCGGGAAGTGCACTTGCTGAAGCGCGTCCGGCAGGGTGGTCAGGTCCGCGTCCTGGCGGATTGGTTCCGGCAGGTAATCGGCCACGCGGGGAGCGTTGAAGTCCACTGTCTGCTTCATAATACGGCGCATAAATTTCTGGGTGATTCCAGCCGTCAGCGGATACACGGGACTGATGCGGTTGGTTGATAAGTTTTCGGCTTCCAGCGGTTCGATTTCGGGATTATCCATCACCAGGCGGCCGAGGTATTGT
>CAYQTY010000388.1:0-2942 GCA_964420535.1 uncultured Leptolinea sp.
CCCCCTTTAAAAATCGACAATATGATTTCAGATGAAACGGTTACTTTTTCTTTACACTCAGATACAGGATCAAATCCATTCCTTTTTCACCGGGGACGACCTCTTCGTAGCAGGTGTCATACGTTGTCTGCCATTCCGGGTTATTTTGCGCCCAGCCGATCAATTTCTGCCACCCGGCCGGAATGGTTTGGAACGGCGCCTCAAACGCGTTGACTACCCGAGTAACCGCGTACATGCCGCCGCCATAAAATCGTATTGGCAGGCTCCCCTCCACATATTCCTCCGGGCTGATTTCAATACCGAATTCATATCCGCGTAATCCTTTTGCCGCTTCTGCCGGGCTGACGGGAACGTCAAACCCGAAGGTGCGCCGGCCTTCCAGCTTGAGACCGTGACCGGTGATCCATTTTTCCACCGCCTGCATCACATCTTCTTCCGGTGTCTGGCTGATGACCCGCGAACAGACCACCTGCCGGGGCGCAAGTTCTTCTACCGTAATTTCCCTGTTTGTGTTTGACATACTCTACCTCCGAAAAAATGGTTGATACGATTCACAGGATACTCTTATTGCCAGGATTATGTTTGATGTTTTTTCTTATGTTTTATCGTGGAAATCTGCCTTTCCGAAAGGGAGAGTAAAATTTCTCGTATGAAATATAAAGACCGCATTCAACGATCTGTTGACTACATTGACTCCCACCTGACCGATCCCCTGGATCTGGCCGAGATCGCTTCGCGCTCCGGTTATTCGCTCTCGCAGTTCTACCATGTGTTTCCGGCCATCACCGGATTCTCGATAAAAGAATTTGTGCGAAACAAGCGCCTCGCCCTGGCCGCCCGCCGGCTGGTCAACTCGAAGGACCGGATACTGGATATCGCGCTGGAATGCGGCTTCGAATCACAGGAAGTGTTTACCCGGGCTTTTTCAACGCTGTATGGCAGCACTCCTGGAAACTATCGTAAACGTCGCAAAGATTCCATGGCCGGTTTTGACCAGATGGACGAGTTTGCCCGTCAGATGGAATTGCGCGGCCAGCGTCAACCGCTTGAAATCCCCATAAAGGCAGAGATCATTCAGCGTGATTGGATGCATCTGGTTGGAATGGAATTACAGACAGGCGTTGCCGAAAATATAGATAACATGACCATCCCCCATTTCTGGGAAAATGTGTTTGCCCCGCGTTTGCATGAAATCGAAAATAAGGCATCCGAAGATACGATCATCGCGTACGAAGTCAACGATCCGTTGACGGATAACCTGCTTCACATGGCGTGTGTGGAAGTAACAAAGCCGGAAGCTCCGCAGGGAATGATGGTGCGCAGCCTTGAACCAGGGTTTTATGCGGCTTTCACCCCGCAGCGCCCGCTGGATCCGTATGAGTACAGCGCTCTGGTGCGCTACGCGTTTGGGGAATGGTTCCCCATGTCCGGCTGCGAGATCCGGGCGGATTATTCCCTGGATCTGTACATCCACCGTCTGAAACCGGATGGTCAACCCTATGTTTATCAACTAACGGTACTGGTACCTGTTTTCGCCCCTGATAAATGAAGTATAAATATCGTCTGGTTGCCCGGCGGATTGAACATGTGCTATTGTTAATTCCGGTGTCACGTTAGGTTTCTTTTTTCACGGCGGCGGATGTGAAAATGAAAGTTTCACGGCAGCACATATATTTCCCCGTAACCAACGGGTTGGTATTTGCCATGTTATCCGGCCTGACCGGTTACTTTGTGGGCAGCACAGTGCAGTGGGGAGTTATTGGTCTGTTGACCGGTCTGTTGATCGGGATCACAGTTGAGTGGACAACTTTGCGCATAGGCGGGAGGGCATACCGGTGGCGCATGGTCACCTGTGTACTCCTTGAGATCATTCTGGCAATAACAGTATTTGCACCGTTTGTGTATATGTATATGAGTACTGTCCCCGGCCAACGTTCCGTCGAATGTGGTGATGGATGCCCGTTTGTCCAAAATAGCGAAAATATATATATTCCTGTGGCTGACGGGGAAGTGCTGGCTGCGTGGTTTATGCCTCCGGCTGACTCGCCCGGGCCGGTGATCATCCTTTCGCATGGCAGCAATGGCGACCGCACCGGAACGCTGGAACATGCCCGGGTGCTGCATGAGTCCGGGTTTGGTGTGCTGACGTATGATCAGCGTGCATGCGGCGAAAGTACCGGCGACCGCCAGTCAATGGGACTATATGACACACGTGATATCAACCCGATCATTGAGTGGCTAGTTTCACAACCTGAAGTCGATGAATCAAAAATTGGCGGTGTTGGTTTGTCACTGGGTGCACACATTCTATTGAGAGCTGCACCGGATGAGCCCCGGTTGCGGGCTTTGTGGTTGGACGGTCTGGGCGCCAATGGCACATATGATGTTCCGCCTTCGAGAGATGCCAGCGAAATGTTCATGAACTTCGTGGAAGGACAGACCTATTGGATGGCCGAGCAGTATCTCGGTGAAAAGTGGATCCCCTGCAAAATCTTGATACCTCAAGTTGCACCCCGTCACTTGATGCTGGTTGCGGCTGGCCAGGATTACTATGAATCGGAATTTAATAAGGGCTACCAGCCCTACCTGGGCGAATATGCCGGATTGTGGATCATTGAAAATGCCTGGCATACCGGCGGAATATTCGACGAACCGGTTACCTACAAGAAGCGCATGGTGGAATTCTTCCAGACTGCATTTGAAACCGCGCCCTGACTTGCGTGGATTTAGCGGTAGTTCTTGTTCTCCACCAGCTTGTTGACCTTGTTCAGCCGGGTGGTATATGTTTCGTAATCGCTCAATAACACACCCATGTACAGCATATCAACAATCGCCAGCAGCGATATGCGCGAGACCATCGTCTCGCTGTAGAAGGTGGTCTCGAAATCGCCGGTCAGCAATTCAATATCCGCGTACTCGGTGATCTTTGACGCCTTGAAGTT
>CAYQTY010000389.1:0-2928 GCA_964420535.1 uncultured Leptolinea sp.
GGCGCCAAGGACTTTCTTTTTCATTCGACCTTCGGCCAGAGCCAGAGCGGCTTCAAGTCCGCTAACCGGAATATGCGGAATGACTGTGCTTTCATCGGGGAATTTGCTCATCAGGCCGGGAACATTGGTCAGGATGATCAGTTCACTGGCTTTGACAGCCCCGGCCACCATGGCGGCAGCGCGGTCGGCATCCACATTAAGGGCGATGCCATCTTCTGACATGGCCAGCGGGGAAATGACGGGTGTAAGGCCGGAGTTGACCAGCATGGACAGGAAGTCACCATTAACGGTTTCGATCTTGCCTGTGTAGTCATCGCGCAGCATGCGCTGTTTGCCATTTTCCACAATGCGGATGGCATCTTTGCGTTTGGCGAGCATCAGGCGGGCATCCAGACCGGAAAGGCCGATGGCGTTGACGCCATTCTTCTGAAGGCGTTCCACCAGCAGTGTGTTGATGCGGCCGTTGGTCACCATGGCGAAGATTTCCAGCGTATTGCGGTCGGTGTAGCGGCTGGTGAAGCCGGACTGGTTGGTAACAAACCGCGGCGGGAAGCCCAGTTTTTCGGATATCTCATTGGTTTCAGCGGAACCGCCGTGAACAACAACCACCGGCTGGCCTTTTGCCACCAGTTCAGAGATATCATTGCAGACTTTATCGAGTTCAACACCCTGGGAACCGCCAATTTTTACGACAAGCATGATGTGTGTTTCTCCAATGCGTTTAGATGGGGTGCAGGCCGCAAAAACCGAGGCCGGCGGTTTCTTCTATTCCGCTGATGATATTCATGGCCTGAACGGCTGTACCGGAGGCGCCTTTCATCAGGTTGTCGATGGCAGCGATAGAGATCAGGTGACCGGTTTCCGGGTCAAGTTCAAAGCCGACATCGGCGTAATTGGTGCCGGAGAGGATCTTCGGTTCCGGAACACGGTAGATGCCGCGTTTGTCTTTGACCAGGCGGATGAACGGTTCGTTCTCTGCCCAATCACGGTAGGCTTTCCAGATATCTTTTTCGGTGACACCGGGTTTCACGAAGGAATGGGAGGTGGCCAGAGCGCCGCGAACCAGGTCAACTGATGTCATGGTCAGATGAACGTTGGTCAAACCAAGTTCCTGCATTACTTCTGCCGTGTGGCGGTGACCGTAGGGCGCGAATGTGCGTACCACGCTACTGCGTTCCGGGTGGTGGGAACCGGGGTTGACGGACTGCCCGCCTTCGGAAGAGCCCACTTTGATCTCAACGAAGATCGGCTGGTTGGGATCAATCAGGCCATATTTCACGCCAACATAAAGCGAGAAAATGGAAGCCGTCGCGTTGCAGCCGACACCGCTGATATACGAGGCGGTTTGCATTTCTTCGCGGTGCAATTCCGGTAGTCCGTAAACGAATTTTTCCACCCAATCGGGGGCGGTATGGTCGCTTTCGTAGAATTTTTTGTACAGTGTCTGATCGTGCAAACGGAAGTCTGCAGACAGGTCAACAATTTTGGGGGCGATCTGGGCGTATTCCGCGATGTGTTTCTGGGCTTCGCCATGCGGCAGAGCCAGGAACAATACGTCACAGGGTTCCAGCATCTGGCGTGACGAGAATTTCATTTTGGTCTGTTTACGCAGGTTGGGATGCTGCTGGTACACGTATTCGCCGAGATGGCTTTCGGATGTGGCCTGGTTCACCTCAACTTCGGGGTGGCTGAGCAGCAGGCGAAGAAGCTCGCCGCCAGCGTAACCGGAACCACCAATGATGGAAACTTTCATGTCAGGCACCTACTGTGTGGACGGGATAGGCCGCCAGTTTCAGCGGCAGGTGATTTTCTGTGGTTTTGATTTTCACGGGTGTCTGAGACAGACCGCGGGCTGTGTTCAGGGTGTAGTCAATGATCACACCGGCGATATCGATTCCGGTCACCGGAGCGAGGGTGTGGAATTCCATGGTGTGGTTTACTTCGTTGACCAGCAGGCCATTGTTTTCGTCTTCCAACACATCCACAGCCAGCACGCCTCCGCCGACAGCTTTCGCGGCTTTCTGGCAGATCTCGTGAAGTTCAGGCGTAATCGGGCAGACTTCTCCCTGGCCGCCGCGGGCGGTGTTGGTGATCCAGTGCTCGGATGAACGGTAGATGGCGCAAACGGTCTGGTCACCCACTACCATAGCGCGGATATCGCGGCCGGGTTTTTTGATGTATTCCTGAATGTAGAACACGGAATGTTGGAAGGAACCCAGGGTATCTTTGTGTTCCAGAATGGCTTCCGCCGCGTCGCGGTCATTAATTTTAGAGAGCAAGCGCCCCCAGGAACCGACAACCGGTTTCATTACCACGGGGTAGCCCATCTCTTCAATGGCTTCGAGGGCGGATTCAGGGGTAAAAGCTACTTTGACTTTGGGCTGCGCGACGCCGGCTTTGGCCAGGGCGCTGGTGGTGGCCAATTTGTCACCGCAAACCTGGGCGACATGCGCCATATTGACGGTGGGGATGCCCCAGGAATTCAGGATGGAGGTGGCGTACAATCCGCGGGTAAAGGACAATGAGCGTTCCAGGACGGCGTCATATTTCAGCCATTCACCCGGGTTGGTGATATCCATTTCCATCGTGCCATCTTCGATTCGATCAAAGTCAATACCCCGCGCTTCCAGACTGGAAAGCAACCATTTTTCCTCTACACGGATGCGGGACAGTAAAACCCCGATTTTCAATGACTTTGAGAATTTAGATGATGACATGATTACTCTCCCCAGTCTTCCTGTTCCATGGGCGCGAGTTCAAGGGTAACAGGTTCAAGGCTAACCAGTTCCAGATCCACGCCGCAATCTGAGCAAACCACAATCTCACCTTCCATGGGATCAACCAGGGTGAGTTCGGCATCACATTCAGGGCACTTGGCGGTAATTTCTGCGGACATTTTCTATCTCCTGTTGGGCGAAAAAAGAATAA
>CAYQTY010000390.1:0-2528 GCA_964420535.1 uncultured Leptolinea sp.
AAAGCGCAGGCCGCTCTGGAAGACGCGAAACGGACCTTCGAGAGGCGTAAATCCGGCCCAGATCCCAAAGATCTAACCCTGGCTGAAGCCAACCTGACCAACGCGAAAGCCCAGGCTCAAGCCGCACGTTCGGCATTGAATGACTTACAGCTCTCCGCCCCGTTTGACGGCACCATCATTGTCAACAGCCTGGAGGTGGGAGAATTGGCTTCATCCGGTCAGATCATGCTGGGTGACACGTCCGCCTGGCAGGTTGAGACCACCGACCTTAAAGAAGTGGATATTATTGGTGTTACAGCCGGCCAGAATGTGACAGTCACCTTTGATGCCATCCCCGACCTGAAAATGGAAGGGATTGTGAATCGAATAAAAGGATACGGTGTAACTGTCAGGGGAGATAATACGTATACAGTCATAGTAGATTTACAGGGTACTGATCCACGTGTATTATGGAATATGACAGCCAGGGTCACCTTCCCTGACACCGACACAACTCAGGAGACACCGTAATTATGAAAAGGTTCGCATATCAGGCCATCATTGCGTCATTGTTGGTTCTGACAACTATTGAATTATCGGGATGTTCAAATTTAAATTTTTCAAAACCCACATCCACAGCCACGATTACCTCCACCCCGCGCCCTCCCCGGCGGACACGTACACCTTCGGTCACCCCGACAGCCACAGTGACTCAAACCCTGACGCCAACCATAACCGCTACAGCCACCCTGCCTCCTCCGCCGGATGACTTCTCACAGGCCAGACTGTATTCTTCCGGCACAGGGCCCGGTTGGGAGTTCTTCTTCAACATAGAACTCGACGAGAAAATAGTGGGCGACTACAACGCCGTAGTCGGAGATCCCCCCAAACCATTCACGTGCCGTCCACTGGCAGAGTACAATCACCCGGAACGTTTATATTGCACCGGCCGCATCCCGGAAGTGGACAAGAACCTTATCTTCAAGGTCATTGAAAAAGAAACCGGTCAGGTGGTTTACAAAGGTTATGTTTTCAGCCCTCTACCCTGAGGGCTTTTTTTTACAGGCCGCGCAGTGGGTTATGCGGGTCAAATTCCAACCCATCCGGCATGATGGCTTCATTGAGGTTAGCGCCTGATAAGTCAGCGTTACGCAGATTTGCCTTCGCCAGATTGGCCCGTTCCAGATGGGCATTCTTGAGATTTGCGCCTTCAAGGTTGGCTTGATAAAAGTCCGCGTCATTTAGTTTCGCGCCTTTTAAGTCAACATTAGTCAACACAGCTTTCTTCAAACTGGCATCCCGGAGATTTACCGTCTGCAACACACAGTTCGTCAGGTCGGCGCCATCAAGATTTGCACCCTGTAAAACAGCGTTCACAAGTTTTGATTCTTTCATTTTGGCATCACGAAGAATGCCGCCTTTAAAATTTACTGTTTGTAAATTAGAATTTTCGAGGTACGCTCGTTCAAGGTTGGCATTTTCCAGATTACTTCCCTGCAAATTCACCCGCCACATATACGCACCGATCAGGTGGGTATTCTTCAAACAGGTATCGATCAGAATGGCATCTTGAAAAATCGCATCATTGAATGTTGAATTGGTCAAATCTGCTTTCGATAAAACAGCATCCCGAAAAATGGCAAAGCTTAGATCGCAATCCACCAGTATAGATTTTGTCAGATCGCGGCCTTTAAAATTTGAGCCTGACAGGTTGCTCCCCCTCGCCTGAATCGGACCTGATTTGTTCAAAAGATCAGAAGCCATATTTTAGGGATCCTTTTCCTGAATGCGCTGTCAAAAAATCAAGTAATCCTAATCCACAAACCTCAAGATATAGGCGAAAATTCTAACCCGGCACTAACATGGAAGTAATGACCAGATTGCACAAATCCCGGATGATGTCCATCCTCATATTTAATAAGGCATCCAGCTAAGATAGTGAAAGTCCCCTTTTTGGATTTTGAGGGTCAAATTCCAAACCGTCGGGCATGATAGCGCCCGCGAACTCAACACCTTCTAGATTTGCTCCTGTAAAAATTGCATTCTTCAGGTTTGCTCCATCCAGAAATGCCCCTTTTAAATTCGCGCCGGTGAGGTCGGCGCCTTCCAGATTCGCGGTTACCAGACGGGCTCCTTTTAGATCAGCATTAACCAGATTTGATGCAATCAAGAAACAACCCCGCAAATTTGCCGCTTGAAGATTTGCCCCCGATAAATTGCATCGTTCCATATAAGAAGACTGGAGAATAGCGCCCCACAAATTGGCATTCTTCAGGCTGGTGTTGATCATATTGCAGGATCGCATTTTGGCGATCTGGAAATCACAATTATCCGCATTGGCATTTTCGAAATCCGCATTATCCAGATTCGCGCCCTGAAGTTTCGCGTTCCACATAAAAACGTCCTTCAGAGATGTACCCATTAGCATGATCTCAACCATATTGGCATTCTGCAATATGGCACCCTTAAGGTTCGCCATCATTACATTGGCGTTCCTGAGGTCGGCGTCACTCAGGATGGACTTACTTAAGTTGATACCTGCCATCCGG
>CAYQTY010000390.1:2538-2918 GCA_964420535.1 uncultured Leptolinea sp.
TTTTCCAGATCTTTCCCCGCAAGCTGTACCGGCCCGGGTTTGTTGATGAGGTCAAGGATTTGTTCTCGGGTAAATTCCATTCATACCTCTATATCTAGGACTGTCATAATGCATTTTAACCGGTATTCTACAAATCATTCCACGGGAATAAAAATAGGATGGAAATTTACCGAATTATGGCACAGAAAATAACATCGGGCAATCTTGTTGAAAGTAAAGTGAAAGCAGAAAAGAAAAACTTAAATTTCGATTATCGCATTATTATGCAACGGACGTTCAATTTGTCATTAGGTGCGGATTTTTCCCTCTATTTCCATTATAATTATTGAGTTAATTCGGGAAATCATCTTTCTGGATTTTCCCCAGGCGAAAAATCAAAA
>CAYQTY010000391.1:0-2908 GCA_964420535.1 uncultured Leptolinea sp.
AGATCGCCGGCAACCATGAGCGTCAGATCCTCACGACCCCAAAGGAAAAAATGGGTCCATCGGATCGTAATGCCGACATTATGCTAAATGATGAACAGCATGACTGGTTGCGTTCGCTGCCAACGTCTTTGGAGCTGAGTAATGAGATCACCCTGTATCATGGTTCACCCTGTGATGACCTTACCTACCTTCTGGAAGTCATCGAAAATGGCCGGGTGCACCTGGCCGGGCCCGATAAGATCACTTCACGCCTGAACGGATTGAATCCGCCGATATTGGCCTGCGGCCACTCACACACTCAGCGGGTGGTGCGCCTGCCGGGCGGCATGGTCATCGTCAACCCGGGCAGCGTGGGTATGCCCGCCTACACCGATGACGGGCCCCATCCGCATGTGCTTGAAACGGGGTCTCCCCACGCGCGATATGCCATCCTTGAAAAAACAGCTATTGGTTGGGTACCGGAACTGATCTCGGTTGAATACGACCATGAAAAAGCCGCCCAACTGGCGGACCGCAACAACCGGCCTGAACTGGCCATGGGGTTGCGCACAGGGTACGTCACGCTCTGACGGCATCCATACCTGTATAATCAAGCGCATGAATACCATCCTGCTCGTTGAAGATACCCGAGAACTGGCGGAATTGATCCGTGCTGAACTGGAATCCAACGGGTACACCGTCACCCTCGCGGAAGATGGCGGTCAGGCTCTTGCATTGTTCCCTGACCTGCACCCCGATCTGGTGATCCTGGATTGGATGCTGCCCAAAGTTGACGGTCTGGAAGTGCTGCGCCGTATCCGGCAGAATTCTGCCGTTCCCGTGCTCATGCTCACTGCCCGCCGTGAAGAGACCGACCGGGTGATCGGGCTTGAAGTGGGCGCGGATGATTACCTTACCAAACCATTCGGAATGCGCGAACTGGTAGCGCGGGTGCACGCGCAGCTGCGCCGCAGTGAGATGATCCAATCCGTGCTGTCTTCCGATAAAGCCGGGCATGACGCACCATTTTCCTGCGGCCCGTTGAGGCTCGATCCGTCTGCCTATTCTGCCGTGTTAAACGGGCAGATGTTGGATTTGACCCGCACGGAGTTCAACCTGCTGTCATTGCTGGCGCGAAACCCGGGGCGCACATTCAGCCGTACTTACCTTCAAGAGACCATCTGGGGCGGCGCGTACATCGCGGGCGACCGTTCGGTGGATAATGCCGTACTGCGTCTGCGCCGCAAACTGGAATCACTGGGCGAATCTATTGAAACCGTCTGGGGGATCGGTTACCGTTTCAACAGGCCATGAACAACCGATTCCGCTTCTCTTCGCTGCTATTATCCGTTCATCCGCTGCAAGGGTTGGTGGAAGCCTATCTGGTAGGTTTGCTTATTCTGGCATCCACCTCGCATCTGGAAGGTCTGGTTGATCCGTTCGTGGTGCAGACCGCCATGTTCTTCCTGTGTGGAAGCTGCGGAATGTGGGCTGTCCTGCGCATTCGACTTCCCGAAATTGGCTGGTTCTGGCGGACTCTATCAGACGGCTTGACCGGTATGGTTCTGAGCCTGGTTATGTTGTTTGGTATCTGGCCGTCTGGAAGTCTGCTGGAGTGGGACGCCATCTGGCGGTTGACCAGTTGGAGCACTGACCAGATCATTATGGTTTTTTGTTTTACCGGTATCGGGTACTTTTTTGCCCGTATATTTGTGCGTTTGTGGCTGCGCTGGAATGCCATGCGCAAGAAACGCATGCTCTGGTCGATAACCAATGCCCACCTGATGGTGGCCATCGCTTTTGCTTTGATCTTTATTGTTATTTTTTTCCTGGTTACGCCTTATTCTTCAACGGCAACACGCATCTTACAGGAAACCCGGGACCCTATGGCATCGGTGGCAACCAGCCTGCTGGTCACGTTCTTCCCGGTGATGTCGCTGATCGTCATCGGTCTGGTGGCAACATTAAGCGTGATCCTGCCGCCATCGGCTGTGTTCTCGTACTTTGTCTCCAGGCGTATCACCCGCCGGCTGGAATCATTGACAGAAACCACCGCAGCCCTGCGTGCCGGTGACTATTCCGCCCGGGTGACGGTGGATGGCGAAGATGAGATCGCCCGGCTGCAATCGGACTTCAACACCATGGCTGACAGGCTTTCAACCACTTTGCGTGATCTTAACACGGAAAAGAACAATACCGCGAAGATCCTGCAATCCCGGCGTGACCTGATCGCCAGCGTGTCACACGAACTTCGTACCCCGGTGGCCACGCTGCGTGCGGCCATCGAAACCATGTTGGACCGCTGGGACAATACCCCGCCGGAAGAGAACCGACGCAAGGTCGCGTTAATGGATAGCGAGATCCGCCAGCTTTCAGGACTGATCGACGATCTGTTCACCGTGTCACAATCTGATGTGGATAACCTGTCACTCGATAGCGCTCCCACTGACCTTCTGCCGTTGGTGAAAGAGGTGGTGGATAGCTTCTCCCCTCTGGCCTGGCAATCCGGCCGGGTGGAGGTCACCGCGCAGGTGCCGGAAAAACTACCGGAAATACTGGTTGATCCGCGCCGTATGCGGCAGATCCTGTTGAATTTGCTACGCAATGGCGTCAGGTATACCCCTCCCGGGGGCATCGTGGCTGTGTCAGCCGCTCAGGTTGGTGACATCATCCGCGTAGACGTGCGCGATACAGGCGAGGGAATTTCGCCCGATGAGCTGGAACATATTTTTGAGCGATTCTAAAGAAATCTCCAACTGACATTTTTTCAATCATATTTATTCCAATGAAAGAGATATAGAAACAAAATATTTAAATTATTTTAGTTGCTTTTAAAAATAAGGAATGAAATTTACACTACCCGAAATTATTATTAAAAGGCAATCAAGCCTTATTATTTTATTATCATTAGTTTTAGGTTTAGTTGGAG
>CAYQTY010000392.1:0-2885 GCA_964420535.1 uncultured Leptolinea sp.
CGATTATCCAGGGTTTTTTAGTTGTTTTCTCATCAATTCTGGCTTCATATTACGGGATGAAGTTTTCGAACAGGAATCTTGTCAATTTTATCGCGGTTGTTGTAGGGATTTTTACGTTCTTAAGTCTGTTGCTAATCATTCTTTTTCCGAATGTTGGTATACACACGGAAGAGGTTTATACCGGCCTATGGCATGGTGTTTTCTGGCATAAAATTTACCTGGGAGCCACAATGGCGTTGGGTTTTCCCGCGTATCTCATAATTCTTTTTTCACCAAAAGACACTTATTCGTTAAAATCCAGAGTTCTTGCCATAGTCTGCGCATTTACAGGTCTATTCTTATCGATCAACGCTGATGCCGCAACAGGATTGATACTGTACGCAATTCATTCAACCTTTTTTACCGTCACTTTTTGTTGGGTTAAGTGGGGATACTTACTTAACAAGAAAATGTATTACGCTTTAGCAGGAATGACGAGCCTGATTATCATCATATTGGCTACAAATCTGGATGTATTCTTGGTAATGTTTAAGAGATCTTCCAGCCTAACTGGGCGGGTTCCCATGTGGGAAGTATTGTTAAGAGAATATATTTCAAGCCGTCCTATTTTGGGATATGGTTTTGGCGCATTCTGGGAACAAGTCGGGATAAACACGGAAGTCCAATCCTACGTGCTTTGGCGTTACCCGATTCTGGTGGCCGACAACGGTTATATTGACATTCAGCTCGGTTTGGGAATAATCGGGTTAGTTTTATTAATTACGATCCTAGGACTTTCGTTTTTTCGATCATTCCGAAATGCCATTCTATCTCATGAGCTGATAGGTTTCATTCCAGTGTTTTTAATCATTCATATTATTTTCGTAAATATTAGCCTTAGTTATTTTATTGAGAATGAAAACTTTATTTGGTTTCTAATGGTTCTTATTTCATTCATTTCAATCCCCAAGATCAATACACCATCAAAAAGTGATAAGCTATCCACTAATCCTCCACCAATCTAAAAACTACAACTGAGTCATTTTCAAAAATTGTTCTGTAATTCATCGATTGCCGCAGAGACAATTCGAGGGGGACCAGGCAATATCCGCTGGTTGACGTGCAGTCAGACCTGGTTATATAAATATGGGAATAATCGGATCCGTATTGCCCGGCCCAGGTTTCCAGACAGGAAACCTCTTTATTCACACAGCTTTTTAATTCATAGTATCGCTTTTTGTTATTGTCGAACTGCCTGTCCGGCAGCCATTCTGAACCCTGAACGGTAGTCAGGCTTTTCCTCTCCGATAAGACCGGGAACCATTCATTTGCCCGATCCGCTCCCCAGGTAACCGCGGAATCCAGAATAATGAATTGACTATCTTCCGGGGTGTTTTCTTTGATCCACTGCATGGCAGCGCGCTCGGGTTTGGATAAGGCTTCCAGTGCGGAGTTTCCCCCGGATGGCGCGAGAAATCCCATGAAAAATGGAATCAGAACTGAAAACGCGATGAAGATCGAACTGTAAGCTGGGATGAACTTGCCTTTCTTGTTTTTTTCCTGGGTTGTGTGTCTTTCATATAACCGGTTCAATTCAGGCAGGATGATGGAAAACACCGTGATTGACGCGAAAATGGTCACCGGGAAGATAAGGGGACGGTTCACACTTCTGGGACTGAAGAACATGATCAAAAGGAACCAGAGCACAAGCCGGAGCCTGCCGGAAAACAGGCAATATAACAGGCCAATTATGGCCAACACGTTGACATAATTCACAAGCTTCTCATCAGTAAAGGACATACTGAGCAAATGGGCTATGGATGTTATCGGATTGAACTCGCCGGATGAAAAGGCTGAAAGCATGGGGGAGAAGCCGAAACGGCTTAAAACAGTCACCCAATAGGGAGATGTCAACAGCACCACTCCGGCTGCATAGACCAGCATGGTCTTTATAAATGGTCTTAATCGCATGGAAGGTAAAGAGAAAAGGGCGATGCTAATTCCCGTCAGTACACCATATTCAAGGTGATGTAGCATCATCAAAGACGCGAAGAGAATCGACAAAAATAAATTGGATTTCTTCTTACGGTTAATGAACGCGAGGTAAAAATAAAAAGACAAAATAAAGAACAACTGGGCTGGTGAGCGGGTCAACCCGCCGCCGGATATCAGCCACTCATATCCAGGGGGAATGATGGCACAAAAGGCTGTCGCCAGAAGGGCCTGGTTCTTATTCTGGAGAATTTCAAATGCCAAAAATAAGAAAGCTGGTATAGAAAGGATGTTGAAGATTAATGGCAGGAACCGGAGAATAGTAATGTGGTCAATGTGAAGCCAATCGTTCAGGAATGCCGCCAGGTAGAAGGATAGCGGAGGATACATGAATGGAATTTGTGATTGATTGTATGAAACATACGCCGGTAGAGAGAAGTTGTTTTTTTGCAGGTCAACGATCATTGTATAAAACATGCCACCGTCATTTAAAACGAAATCTGACCGGTTGAGAAAATACAGACGAAGACATAATCCGGCGAGTGTAATAAGAAATAAACCCGCCAACGGGTTTGAGAATATTGATTCGCTCTTTTTTATCAGACTCATTAGTTCATATCCCCGGATCCGTAGTTGCCGTGACTGGTGATTGAATATCTTCTAATTGTATATCCAGGAAGGCCACAATGGCCTGCTTCAAATATTTTCCCACTGGCTCAAAATGGTCGCGACCAGTATGGGGTAGAGGGTAGAAAGCAGTCTGACCTCCTGCCAGATGCCAAAAACCAGGAAAAAAGCCAGATAGAAGGGTACTACCCGCCAGGCTTTCCGGATGAAATCCGGCGCAGTTTTATAACCATGGAATACCAGTATCCATAACGCTCCCAGGAACAGGAATAGATTGATGGCGGCAA
>CAYQTY010000393.1:0-1608 GCA_964420535.1 uncultured Leptolinea sp.
AATGGAACAGAATGCAGGCAGACAAATTCCATTCTGAACTCCTGCCTGGATCACGTCCCGAAGAACAGGAACAGGCCAAACTTGTTTTGAGCAACCTTCTTTCCCAAAACGAAATAGTGGGGAAGTCCTTTGATCATGCTTCGGCAGTAATGCAGCGCAATCCGCGGATCCCCGCAGACCTACGTAAAGAACTTGTCGGTCAAGATTTCATCAATTCAGTAAATACTGTTGCGGAAGGCATGGGGCAGGAAAATGCCGCTGAAGCATTCTCCAATAACCCCGAATTCGTTTCTCAGGCCAAGGCATTCAAAAGAACGACCACTCGCTTACGCGGACTCGTGGGAAAATCGCATCTGATGGATTGGCAGCACACGTTGAAGCAACTCTATCCTGACATGGATAATGATTCCTTCAATGAACTGGTTTATACAAGTTATGGCCTTGGTTCGGGTACGGGCAGTGATCATCTGAACATCGATGAGAACCAGGGTTTGAACGATGGTCAAAAAACACGGATCAAGAAGGCTTTCGCTGCCAAAGCTGCCGTTGATCTTCTTGATCTCGGTAACGCCAAGGATAATTCCATATCCGAATCTGAATTGATGGGGATACAGAATGATTATGTTGGCAAGGCAAAGCTTGGCAAAATTCGTGCTATGGAAGCCAGGTACGGTCGGAAATTCCTCACCAGTGAGGCTCAGGAGATAAAGAACCGGATCATCCACCGGGAACATAGTATCTCGGAAGATATCAAGTCACTGCAGACCACGTTCGATGGGGTTATGGATATCAATGCCGGGACTTCCAGTCGGGATCTTCACAACCTGGCGTTTGATGGCATTGACCGGCTTGAAGGCGAATCGGATGATGTATTCAATAAACGCAAGAGCGATATATTTGAACTTCGCAAGGATCCTTCTGTCGCAAAGGCCATTGACCGTATCCAGGACAACCGGTTAGCCAACGAGTACGATCAGAATCTTCTACAAGCAAACTTTTCGCGAGAGAAATTAAGCCGGAATTCTGAAGACATCCGGTGGAACGCAGAAGCAACTAGCGCCATGGCGAAAAACATCAAAGAATTGAGCGCCGGAGCATCTTCAATCAAAAACGCAACTATTGAATACAAAGAGGCAATGCGTGAAGTCTCAAACAAAACAAGAGACTTCGGGAAGGTATTGTCTGATGTTACGGAAAAAACGAGCGGAAGTGTGACTGTAGATGGCCAACAAGTTGCCATGAAAGACCTCACCCCGGATCAGTATTTGAAAATGGGTGCGAAGCAACGCACCGCCGTTCAAAATGCCGCGCTTAAGTCAGGTGTTTCCCAGGATGTGATTGATACTCTGAATTTCGAGCAATCGCAAATCGAAGAACTCCAGGGAAGCGCGGATAAAAAGCAGGAAAAGGTTGAAAACGCCAAGGCCGATAATTCGATTGCTGGAAGCGCAAGAAAATTGATGGGTGGCTTTGGTTTGATGTATTTGCGTTCTATGGCCGGAATCATATCTGGAGGTATTAGTACAGGTTATAACGAGAAGATCCAATCTGACGAAGTGATGTCACAGGTATTTGGCAGCACAGTTGGTTCAGGATTTATTCCAACAA
>CAYQTY010000393.1:1618-2885 GCA_964420535.1 uncultured Leptolinea sp.
CGAGACTGCAATAAAAAATAAACTAGCAGGTGTTGGTGGTTCTGGCATGGGCGCTTTGAAATCCCTCCAGGCCAGTTGGACCAATCCGACCACCGCGATGGTGGCTGGAGCTGCGCAAGCCGGCATAGGAGGATTCGCTCTTGCATCATGGGGCGCTCAACCTTTGGCGGAAATGTTTGGTAAATCATTGAGTGCTCCACAGGTTTTGCCTATTGCATTGGGTGCTGCTGCGTTGGCGACCACAGCAACAGTTGGCATTGATATGTTTGGGGCATTGAACAACAAAGATGGAACGGCATCTTCAATTGCCGGTAAAACTGACATACCTCATGTTATGTCAAACATCCCGGGATATCTAGCTGCTGGAATTGACTATTTCCAGGGCGGAAAGATCCTTGATAAAACATACAGCCTGGATATGATTGCCGCTCTTACTGGCGATTATGAAACAGATGATTATTTCAAGAATATCGCCGGGAACATGGCTGGAAAAACAGATATAAATTCTGCCATGCAATATGTTTACGGAAACATGGACCCATCACAAAAAGCCAGGGAATTGGCGGTATACACACAGACCTTGTCTCAGAAGGACAAATTCGCGAATATTCCTCTTGAAGCCCTCGCCAAGGCTTCTGATATTCGCGCAAAATTTAGTCTCAATAGCGGAGATCAAACACTGCTTGACCTGGCGGGACAGGTTCAGGGGGGCGTCGATCCTGAAAAACTCGCTACAAATTATGCTAACTCACTTGGACTTGGCACTAATGAAAGAATTGCAAAAACCGCTGAATTTATTCAATCTCATTTGAAGGGGTTGGAATACTCTGAATCCGAGTCGTTGAATGCCGGATTTAACCTTACTTCTCAGATACAGGAAGCCGAAAGCCTGTTCCGTGGAAAATCTGATGATTTCTACAAGAAAATTGGGCAATATGGCTATAACCAGTCCAACTTATTCCTTCTCCAAACAAAGAAAAAATGGACAGCACAAGAACACGGCGATTATTCGGTGCAGGATCCGTCTGCTGATATCCCTGAAATGTCTGCAGAACAATTACGCAGGGCGCGATTAACTTCAGAAGACGATCTCGGTAGATGGTCCTCGATAGATCAAATAAGTAATAGTTTGGCCAATCGAATGACAGTTGACCAGAGACTCGCGTATGAAAATCAGCAATTTGCAGGGTTATCCAATCAGCAAGTATTGGCCAAATCACAAGCTCTTTCTGTCACAAACTCTGGTATCAACCAGATTTTGACAAAC
>CAYQTY010000394.1:0-2877 GCA_964420535.1 uncultured Leptolinea sp.
ATATCGGAAGTGTTTCAATCAATTATCAAATCGCTTTCGATGCCCGAAAAAACAAAAAGTTTATTGTGTGATCTGGCAAGGGTTACCCCCATGGATCCACCTTCAAAGCCGGGCGGCGGTTATATGACAATTTGCGATTTATACCCGGATTTGTCATCGCATGAGATTGATTTTCTTATGACCCAGTACCAGGGCAATATGGAGCGTGAATAATGGATAGCCTAAATTTTGAAACCAATGCAATCAAACTGATGATCAATGATGATCCTTCCAGGGTAATCAGTTTTGATCCAACAGATGTTATTTTCGCTTCAAAATTTTATGATGTGATCGGCGAATTCAATCAGAAAATGATCGAATTGCAGAAACAGGCCCGAAAATTTGAACGTGAAACGGCCATTGGTGAAAACGGCTTACCGTTGAATGCGGGTGATCGGCTCGAATTTGTAAAGCAGGTTTGTCAATACTTGCGCGGGAAAATTGATGATCTATTCGGCGCCGGTACTTCTCAAACTGTTTTCGGTGATGGAATGAGCATTCAGGCGATTGAAGGTTTTTTTGATGGAATTATGCCTTACATCGAAAAAGCCCGGAATAAGAAACTTGCAAAACATATCTCTGATAAATCCACAGTGTTGAAATAATCGGCGTATCCCCTACTGAGTTACTACTCGAAAGGGTTATAGCTCAGTAGGGGGCGGAGGGTATAAAAATGGGTACAAGCGGGTATGATGGCAGCGTTACTGTAAAAGCTGATATTGATCCTTCGGATTTCAATAAGGGGTTAAAGAATCTCACGGCTTCAATTTCCAGAGTGGGGGCTTCATTCAAAGCACTTGGGGCAGCCGTGGTTAATACAGTATCAATAATGGCCGCCCTTGCCGGTGTTGCAATTACCGCGGCGCTTGGGGCTATGGTTGGGGCGATTTCTTTATCAATCAGAAAACTGTTTGATCTTGAAGGGTACGCCCAAAGCCTGAAAGTATCTTTTGAAAATCTCAAACTGGCTTTTGCGACGGCTTTTGAACCGTTGGTAAGCGCGGCGATTCCAATAATTATGACGGTTGTCAATTGGATGACAAAGATGTTGCAAACCGTACAAATGTACATCGCGGCATTTTTGGGCCAGAAAAGTATATTGGTTGCTACTACCAATTCCGCAACCGGCGCGGCCAAAGCAACCGGCCAAATGGCAAGGAATACAAAGGACGCTGAAAAGGCGGCGCGGGGCGCTCTGGCTTCATTCGATGAAATCAACGTCCTGCAGCAAGAAAATAAAGAGGATTCCAATACGGGCGGCGCGGGTCCTGACGTTGCCTTTCAAACGGTCCCGGTAGAAAATTCAGTTATTGAAACAGTCGGGAAAATTCAAAAATGGTTTGCCGATACATGGAAATCTATATCTGATGGTGCAACCGCTGCCTGGAATTGGATTTTGTCAATCTGGGGACCTGTCAGCGCGTGGTTTTCAACCTATGTAATAACTCCACTCATGGCGGGCTTTGATATTGCCTGGAAATGGCTTACAGAAGCCTGGGGAAACGCCGGCCAATGGTTCCAGGATAATTTTATCGGTCCTGTTGGCCAGCAATTCAATGAGCTTGTGAATACTCTGATTTTTTGCGGTCAGGAAATTTACAGCAAGGTTATTCTTCCGCTTGTGGGGTGGTTTGAAACTTTCTTATGGCCGGTTATTCAAAAAATCATCGGGTTTATTGTGGAGATTTTCAAAGCCGAATTTGATTTGATTGTAAAAAATCTCGCCGTTGCCTGGGATCTGATTGTAGCAATTTTCCAAAATGCTTTTATTTGGATAGGGAATATTCTTACCGGCGCTATGCAGATATTCCAGGGATTGATCGAATTTCTTACCGGTGTATTTACTGCAAACTGGGGACTTGCCTGGAAGGGTATTCAGGATATAGCCGCCGGGACTTGGCAGCAAATATACGGAACCGTGAAATTGATTGTCAACAGTCTGATTGATCTGGTAAATGGCATGGTTGCGGCCATGGTGAACGGTCTTAATACAATGATCGGCGGATTGAATTCCATTCACCTTGATATTCCTGACGCCATTACAAAGCTCTTAGGGATTACTAGCGGTAAATGGAGTATGAATATTGGGGCTTTACCAATACCGGCAAAAATTCCGCATTTGGCTACGGGCGCGGTTATCCCGGCAAATGCACCGTTTGCGGCGGTTCTGGGTGATCAACGTTCTGGAAAGAACATCGAAGCGCCTGTTTCCTTGCTCAATGATCTATTTGATGAAAAACTTAGCGCCCTTCAAGGCGAAATGAATATCACAATGCCGGTTTATCTGGATAGTGAAAAGATTTTTGAAGGGCAAAAGAGAGTACAGCAGCGGCGTGGGACAAGTTTTGTAACCGCAAAGGCCGGGGCATGAGCAAACAAACATTTTCTGAAGGTGTAAAGATAAGCTGGGAAAGAGAAATAAAAATAGGCGATCCATGGCGAATTCTTCAACTGGCTTTTTTCACCTTGGTATATGGGGCGGTGCATTATCTTTATATCGTCCCGAAATCTTGGATATTCCAAATGTTGAAAAACCATGGCGGGGAAATCGAAATCTTGGGATTGGTAATTATTCGGCTTGAAGAAAAATACCCGAAATCACCTATCGGAAAACGGAAATAATTAATGATGGAAGTGGTCTATGACAGGTCCTAAGATCAAAACTCCCCGCGGCGGGATCATCATTACCCCCGGCGGCAAGGCGGAGCTGCGTTGGAATGTTGGGTTTGAAAAGAAATGGCAAGGCCGTTTTGATAACGCACAGCAATTCCTTGACTCTGAAATTCTCCGCACTACTGAGCCCTTTACCCCCATGCGTACCGGTATGCTTGTAAAATC
>CAYQTY010000395.1:0-2877 GCA_964420535.1 uncultured Leptolinea sp.
GCTGGCCGACCTGACCGTGTCTCTGCTGGCGGGCATCGCCATTTTCCCGGCGGTGTTCGCTTTCGGATATGAACCGAATGCCGGTCCTTCGCTTTTGTTCCTGACCATTCCCTCTGTATTTGCCTCCATGCCCCTGGGAAACGTTTTTATGGTCATATTCTTTATATTGACGTTCATAGCCTCAATCGGCGCGCAAATATCGCTTGTAGAGGTTCCTGTAGCCTTCCTGGAGGAGAAATTTCATCTATCCCGAAAGGTGGCAGCCATTTCGACGGTTGTGGCTATCGCCCTGTTCGGCGCCCTTGCCGCACTCTCCAACAGTCTACTGGCTGATGTAAAACTGTTCGGTATGACTTTCTTTGACCTGTTTGATTACACCACATCCAATATTTTGCTGCCGCTCGGCGGCCTGTTCATCGCCATCTTTATCAGTTGGGTTTGGGGTAAGAAGAAGATCGCAGCCGCGCTTACCAATGACGGTAAACTGGCCAACGCCGGTATTGTGAATGTCTTATATGGCACGCTTCTCGTAGTAACACCGATCCTTGTGACCATAGTTTTGTTGAATGGTCTTAAGATCATCCAGTAATTAAGAAAAACACGATATAAACGGAACAGGAGGAGACAATATACCGTCTCCTCCTGTTGTGTTAATTACTTAACACGTATCAAAACCGCCCGCGCCAGAACCCGCGAAAGATAGGTATCTGACGCGCTGTCATATCCCTGGCAGGTAAGCAGTGTTATCCAAGAGTTATCCGTTGGTTCAAAGGCTGATTTTACGTCATCCGGCGAAACGGTCAACATATCCCGGACTTCATAAGTAAATTCCTGACCAAAGGAATGAATGACTACCGTGTCACCATATTTCAAGGTACGCAACCGGTTGAACGGACCCGGCAGCCCCTGGGCATTATATACATGTCCGGTGATCACGCTATTGCCATTCCAGGTTGGGAAAGAAGATTCTTCCAGGTACCCGACTTTATCACCCAACCACGAGACATCCCATTCACCGTTACGGTTGTACACTCCGACTATCTCGGACCGGACTCCCTGTGATGGGATCTCTAATGTCATAGCCGTCATTTCCTTATACGCAGATTCCGGCATGGCAGGAAGGATGGTGGTTTTGTGAGGCGCGAAACCAGAACCGGGAAGTCTTTTCACGTCCGCGGTTGAATCCGAACCTGAAGAACTGCTACTGAACCGGTACCAGGTTGACAGGTTCGAATCCGAATCAGATGTGGCTGGTGTTTCATCGAGGAAATCGCCGTCATCGTCGGTATCGGTGGTTGACGAACCGCGATTGTTCACCAGATGAACCGTATCCGGTACATCAACGCGGAAGGTAATGACAATTTCATTATTCGCGGAAGCTTCGTCAGTTGCCCCCCGATCCGGCCCGATCACTCCAGTCCAGAAGACCCGGTTACTCACCGTATCAAAGTCGCAGGTAGTTGTGCTGGAAACTCCCCGGGCTTCACACGTCAGGCTGCCCGTTACAAAGGTTGTGCCTGTTGGGATGGGATCACGAACCTGGGCATTTATGTTGGCCGAGTTATGGTCATTGATCCAGACCATACGCCATTCAAGTAGCGGTAAACCAGACGCGTCAAACACTTTGTAACCGGAAGGCGGATCGAACATGGTGCCCAGGGTATCGCAGGTTTCCATTACATTGGTATACCCCTGGTCGGTGTCTACGTTACCAATCGGAATACAGTTGTCATAGCCGCCCGGGCGCAAACCAGTGGCTGGAACCAGTACGTCCACAGTAATCCGGCATGTTCCGGTTCCAATCGGCATAACGCCGCCTGTAAGCTCAATCAACGTTCCGCCTGCCGGGGCTGATAATGTGCCTCCGCAGGTATTTGTGGCTGCCGCCGGTGTAGCAATTAAGAGTCCATTAAGTAAGGTATCAGACATACCCAGTCCCGTAAGCCCGATACCAATACCAATCTTTCGGACATCGAGAATCAACGTTGACGTGCTTCCGGGAGACACCGGGTTGGGGTCGAACCTCTTCGTAACACCCACACTGGATAGATTGGTGAGGGTGGCGCTGGTAGGCTGATGGTTTGTCATTCCCTGGGTGGTGGTGACGGCAAACGCCGGTATCGTATTGATCAGGTTTCCGGTGACATCCATCATGGCGCGGATGGTCAACTTACACTGGGCATTTCCGGCCAGTGAGCCGCCGGTGTATTGGAATGACATGCGGTCGGCGGCAGGCGTGATAGTTCCCCCGCAGGTTCCCACAGTCGGGTTGGCAGGATCTGCCAGGAGCATATGCGTTGGGAGTGTATCGGTGAAGGTGATGTTGCTCACCGGGGATGATTCTGTATTCACTAGCGTGATCGTCATCGTTGAAGCGGTATCACCCGTCACCAGGATGGGATCAAACTTTTTATTGATCCGGAAATCAGGCGAGCCAACCCGAAGGCTATCTGATGTGGCAAACCAGTTTTGCGTGGCGGTTGTGCCATTGACCAAACCGGTTACTCCACCAATGGGTATGGTATTGGTGTAATTCGTTCCCGGCGGCGGCGTTGCGGAACTTCTACCCTGAACATCAACGGATATTGTGCAGGTGCCGTTGGTGGCTAATATGCTGCCGCCGGTCAGGGAAATGGTCTGAGTGTCCGGGTCGGCTGTGACCGTTCCACCGCAGGTGTTGACCATGTTGGCCGGCGTGGCAATCACAATACCATCCGTTGTGGTTCCAGGGAGTGTATCGGAGAAGGCAATATCTGTCAGCGGGCGGTTGTAATTGTTCCTGAGCGTGATGGTAAGTGACGTAATTCCGTTTTTGCCTACTATATTACTGGCGAAATCCTTGGTTACAGAAATATCCCGCACAGTGAATGTGTCAGA
>CAYQTY010000396.1:0-2863 GCA_964420535.1 uncultured Leptolinea sp.
TTCGGAAAAGTATTGTATCAGGAAATTTTCACCAGAAGATCACCCTTGGAAAGCTGCGCACCGGGTTGAACATTTACGGATGTTACGGTTCCTGCGACGGGAGCTTTGATCAACATCTGCATTTTCATTGATTCAAGTACAACCATAACATCGCCTTCTTTGACGTCATTTCCGGCTTTCGCGTTTACGGATACAACAAGACCTGAAATCGGGGCTGTCAAGTCGCCGGCAGCTGCTTTTCCGGCCTTGGTCCTGGCTTTGCCATTACTCTTTTCCACCTTGGCCATTGCATACTTTCCACTGGTATTCACGACGTATTGTGAGTTGCCTTGCGGTTGAACATGTAGCTCGCGTTTGAGAGTTCCACGTTTCAACATGAACAATCCCCGCTCTCCGAGTTCTACCAGGGCTGCCTGTATGGACTTTCCATCAATCTTATACTGATCTTTGGAAATTTCTACTTTATATTCTTTGGAACCGACGGAAACATAGTAAAGGGTCATTGGTTTTTCCTCTGGCGATATGCGGAATTAACGCATCTGTTCTTTCCATGCCTGATATTTCCAGAAACCCGGCATTTCGTTCGGGCTGGAATTTGATAGAGTATGGTTTCGTTTGTGTTCCAGTAACGCGGCCGCCAGCGCGATCTCGATATCGAAGTTTTCATCGATTTCCACTGATGGCTGAAAGGTATCCAGGTAGGTTGTATTGGCACTGCCCTGTATAAAGGAATCGGAATCGATGATCTGGATCAGGAAATCAATGTCGGTTGGAATGCCGCCGATCTGATATTCGGTCAACGCCCGGCGCAACCGGCGAATCGTTGTTTGACGTTCTTCTGACCAGACGATCACCTTGGCGATCAGGGAGTCGTAATCCGGTGTGATCTGCATACCCGTATACAGGGCAGAGTCGATACGTACACCGGGGCCCCCAGACTCTTTCAGGAAGGTTATTTCACCAGTTGATGGCATGAAGTTGTTGTCAGGATCTTCGGCGATAATACGGGCTTCAATGGCTGAACCGCGTATGGTGATATCTTCCTGCGAATATTTGAATGGCTGGCCATCCGCCAACCGGAGTTGCGCGGTTACCAGATCGATACCCGTCACCATTTCGGTGACCGGGTGCTCTACCTGGATACGCGGATTTACTTCAATAAAATAGAACGAGCCGTTTTCGTCCAACAGGAATTCGATAGTTCCCAGGCTGCGATAATTCAGTGCTTTCCCCAGATCCATGGCGGCTGTATACAGCTTTTTTCGCATAGCAGGACTGAGACTGGGAGCCGGCGCTTCCTCGATCAATTTCTGGCGGCGTCGCTGAATGGAACACTCGCGTTCGCCAAGGCACAAAATCCGGCCATGACCATCTCCGATGATCTGAATTTCGATATGACGCGCTTTTTGAACCAGCGGTTCAAGATACACGGTATCGTCACCAAATGATGCCTGTGCTTCCTGTCGGGCGGCCTGGACCATCATTTCAAGTTCAGCAGGGTTGTGTGCGAGCCTTATACCGCGTCCTCCGCCAGAGACGGCTTTAATCAAGACCGGGTAGGTAACTTTTTTCAATAGTGAAGCCGGGATCTCGTCTTCAATGGCTTCATCAGGTCCCGGGAGTACCGGTAGACCGGCTTCGCGGGCGATTTTTCGCGCGGCCAGTTTGTCACCGGTAAGGCCGATTGTTTCAGGGCGCGGCCCGATAAAGATCAGTCCGGCTTTTTCTACAGCTTCCGCGAATGCCGCATTTTCAGAAAGGAATCCATATCCGGGATGTATGGCATCCGCTTCAGTCTCGAGCGCGGCTTTGATAACTTTATCCCCATTCAGGTAACTCTCAGATGCCGGCGTCGCTCCGAGGTGAACAGATTCATCCGCGTAGCGGGTATGTAACGCTTCCTGATCGGCATCCGAATAGACGGCAACACTTTCAAAGCCCAGTTCTCGGCAGCTACGCATTACGCGTACGGCAATTTCTCCACGATTGGCAACCAGTACTCTCATCGTCATTCTCCTTTAGAGCGGAATGTTTCCGTGTTTGCGATGGGGAGTATCCTGGCGTTTTTCACGCAGGCTATCCAGTACCATGATCAGCCGTGAACGGGTGTCAGCCGGTTTGATCACATCATCCAGAAAACCGCGGGAGGCGGCGAGGTATGGATTGGCAAATTCTTCACGATACTGGCGGGTGCGTTCATTTGCCACAGCCGCAGGATCGGATGCCGCGTTGATCTCTTTACGGAAGACGATCTTGACCGCGCCTTCCGGCCCCATCACGGCGATCTCGGCCTGAGGCCAGGCCAGGTTGCAGTCACAATTCAAGTTCTTGGATGACATGACAATATACGCGCCGCCATACGCTTTGCGGAGAATGATGGAGACCTTGGGCACCGTGGCTTCACTGTAGGCGTAAATCAACTTCGCCCCGTGGCGGATGATGCCGTCATGTTCCTGTTCGCAGCCGGGGAGGAATCCTGGAGTATCAACCAATGTAATTAATGGAATGTGGAACGCGTCACAGAATCGAATGAAACGGGCGCCTTTATCCGAAGCGTTGATATCCAGCACACCAGCCAGGTAACCAGGCTGATTGGCAATGAATGCCACAGGGTAACCGTCCATACGGGCCAGGCCGATGACCAGGTTCTGCGCGTAATCCTGCTGGACTTCCATAAATTCCCCGCCATCCACAATAGCCTCGATGACTGATTTGATGTCGTATGGCTGTTGGGGTTCATCCGGAACGATGTTTTCCAGTTCAGGTACCTGCCGCAAAGGATCATCTGATGACGGTATATACGGAGGCGGGGTCATGTTATTGGGGGGAAGATAGGATAACAGCCAACGGATCTGCTGGAATA
>CAYQTY010000397.1:0-2827 GCA_964420535.1 uncultured Leptolinea sp.
TCCGGTATTGCTTATTCGGCTGCTCTTATTATCGGCACCGGTGGTAAAAACTTTACCCCTGGCGCATACGAATTGCCTGAGAAACCATCGTATCCGTCGTGGTCAATGCTCTCGCGGCCGCCTGGAATCCGCGCTGTGTCCGGATGAGATGCGTGATCTCTTCGGAGTAATTAACAGCGGATGATTCGATGGTGTTCGCGCGAATGCGTCCATAGAGGTCTGAACCGGGTTCACCCGGTGTGGCAGTTCCAGAATTTGGCGTTTCCTTGTATATATTTTCACCCGCACTATCCAGACCGGTGGGGTTATTGAATATGGTCAACTTGACCGTACCCACTTCAGACCAGACTCCATTCACCCTGGCTTTGACAGTTCCATTGGTTTCTACCGTAGCCGTATCCGCCTCTGTAGGGATGGTACCCGTCCAATCCAGTTTGTAGCCATTGGAATTCACAATGTTTCCGGCATTATCCAGGCCAAAAGAACCATCACGGGTATACCCCAGCGTGCCATCCGGAAGTTTGATCCCGAAAAAGCCGTCGCCTTCGATCGCCCAGTCCATATAATTGCCGGTGATCACAAGCGAACCCTGTGCTGTACCTAACTGTGAACTCGCGGAAAAGGTACCGCTGATCCAGTTTTCTTCGTTCAGCAGTTCCTGAAAATTCACCCGGTTGGGTTTATACCCGGGTGTGTGAATATTCGCCAGGTTGTCGCTTATATTATCCATATTGAGCTGGCGCGCCAGCATTCCGTTCGATGCCAACCGGTAAAGCCCGCCAAATGAAAGGGGCATGATCTACCTCCTGTTCCTAGAACTTACCAAGGGTATTGATAGACTGCCCGAGCAGGCTATCCTGGTTTTGAACCAACCGTTGAGCGGCTTCATAAGCCCGGTTGACCTGGATCATCTGGGTCATGATCTGGGTGAGATCCGAATTGCTTGATTCCAGAGCGTACTGGCGTACAGTTACTTTTGAACTGCCCGTTTGCCCTCCATCACCGGTAAAAGTGTTCTCACCATCACGAGTGAGCGAAGCCGCGGGATCTTCAAAATAAGCCACACCCAGTTTGGCCACATTGACTCCGTCTACAGAAATCTGCCCGTCGGTGGAAATGGATATTTGCCCGTTCGGCAGGGTGATGGTTCCACCCCCTTCGGCCAGAACATCATTCCCGTCAACGGTTTTCAATACACCGGTGGCGTCTTTAATAAAACGGCCGTCTTTGGTGTACCGTTCGCCAGCCGGGGTCTGAATACGGAAAAAGCCGTTTCCCAGTACAGCCACATCGAGATCACGGGTACTAACCTGCACGGCGCCTTCCGAGTAATCTGATGTGTCGGTCTCTGACATAACACCCAATCCCAGGTCACCTACCCTGGACACCTTGTTGAACCCGAGACTACGAAGAACGGCCGGCAATTCAGGTGACGTTTGAAACTGGTTCTGCCGTGAAACGGATGTAGTTTCAAACTCATCCATAGATGTGAGTATCTGCTTGAACCCGGGGGTATCCAGGTTGTCAATATTATGCGTTAAGATCATCTGGCGCCGCATGTTGGTGACCATGGCAGACGCGGCGGAATACAAACCTTTAATCATATGATCCTCCTGCTGGTGGAATTCGCCAGGTTCACAACCATGCGAACTTCATCACGCGGCATGCCCATTTGACGGGCAATATCAACCTCTGCCATTCCACCGGATGCCATGGCGACAATCACCTGATTGCGTTCGCGGGCATCTGAAATGGAACTTGAACTGCTTTTCTTTTCCACATTAAGCAGACTCTGAAAATCATCCTGTGCCATTATTCCGGTAGGAGAGGAAGAAGAGGGAATCTGCTGCTGATTTACCAGATCTTTTAACTGGCTAACCACCGGAGTGAGTTTGTCAGCGGTTTGCTGGCTGCCTTTGATCCGGGCAGTCTCACGGGCCAATTGCACCAGGTTATAGGTATCGCTTAACAGGTTGTTTTGTATTCTTTCCATGGTTCTCTCCTTTTACCGGTACCTGTCCAGAGTGGGTCTTGCCGGCGGCGGGGGCAAATTCGCGCCTTTTTCATTTTGCGGAGCCTGATCCTGTTTGGACGGGCGGCCGCGTTTTTTGGTGCTTTGTTCGCCGTTCATCAAGGATTGAAGACTGACAACAGCCCGTCCATGAATCTGGCAAACACGGGACTCGGAAATATCCAGGGTTTTCCCGATCTCTTTGAAGGTTAATTCTTCAAAGTAATACAACGAGAGTACCATCTGCTCACGTTCGGGCAAGGCCTTAATCGCCTCTACCAGCCTGGTCTGCATATCTTTTTCTTCAAAGGCCTCAGAGGGATTTTCCTGCTGTTCATCCATTAACCATTCATGCATGGATGATTCAGCATCTTCACTGCCCATTTTGTTGGTGGTCTCATCCAGCGAGATGATCACCCGGCTGGAATCTACCTGTATGTGCGACAATTCATCCAGCCCCATATTCAGATGGCTTGCCAGTTCTTCATCTGTGGGTAAGCGATGCAGTTTATGTTCCAGTTCGACCATGGCCGATTGCATGGAGCGCACTTTCTGCCTTGCCACGCGCGGCAGCCAGTCCAGGTCACGCAGGTAATCCAACACTTTGCTGCGGATTTTCAATGTAGCATATGTACTCAGACGCGTGCCGAAAGCGGAGTCATAGTGATCAACCGCGTCAATCAGGCCGATCATTCCCTGGCTGGCCAGGTCGTCATATTCAATTCCGCCATACGGGCTGAAACCAAGCCGCCCCAACACAAAGTGGACCAGCGATACATATCGCATGATCAATTCTTCACGCAATTCCGGTGTACG
>CAYQTY010000398.1:0-2825 GCA_964420535.1 uncultured Leptolinea sp.
AACGGACTGGTGGATCAGTTCGCCATACTCTTTATTAGTGGCAAAGGTGGCCACATCCCAGTCACCGCTGGAATATTTCTTAGGGGCCATGAACATGGTGCCAAAAACCAGCGCGACCTGTCCGCGGGTGTATTCATCCCAGCCGAACAATGTGCTGCCGACGCGGCGTTTTTCAATTTCACCGGCTTCTGCCGCGCGGATCTCTTGCAGAGAGCGGGAGTAATCGGTTTTGAAACACAGCCAGTTCCAGGCCAGGTCTTCATGGGCGTCAATCAGATAGGGCATAGGGGGTATCCTGGATAAAAAAAGAGCGCACCGGCTGGTGCGCTCTTACCTTGTTTTTAACCTAGGCAGCCGGGGAATCGTCCTCGTCAGAGGTGGTGTCATCCAGGGCCTGCCAGTCCATCTCGGCGTAAGCCATTGAGTCGACGCGGCGGAGGCTGAGGCCGATGCGGTGGTTGGCCGGATCGATCTTGATGACGCGGAGGGTGACAGTTTCGCCCTCTTTCAAGACTTCCTTCGGGTGCTCGATGCGTTTTTCGCTCAGTTCAGAGATGTGGATCAGTCCTTCAATGTCGCCTTCCAACTGGGCAAATGCTCCGAATTTCGTCAGGCGGGTGATCTTACCCTGAACAAGCTGACCGACAGCGAAGGCGGCCGCCTGGTTGGACCAGGGATCGTCCTGCAGCTGGCGGATGGACAGGCCGATGCGTTTCTTGTCGCGGTCGATGGAAATGACTTTGACTTTGATTTCCTGCCCGACTTTGAGAACTTCGCCGGGATGCTGAATGCGGTCCCAGGAAATCTCGGAGAGGTGGACGAGGCCGTCAGCCCCGTTGATGTTGACAAAGGCGCCGAAATCGGCCAGGCTGGTGACGTGGCCGGCGCGGATTTCGCCTTCTTTGAGCTCGTCAATGACGCGTTCTTTAAGGGTTTCGCGGGTCTCGGTGCTGGCAGCGCGTTCGGAAAGGATCAGGCGGCGGCGTTCGCGGTCAACTTCAATTACGCAAACATCCACTTCCATACCAACCATCTTGCTCCACTTCTGTTCAGGAGTGTCGCCTGAGATGTTGGCGCGGCGGGAAAGGGCTATCTGTGACGCGGGGACAAAACCGCGCAGGGTGCCCAACGGGACAATAAGGCCGCCCTTATTGAAACCGATAATCTTGCTGTGGAAAGAGCCTTTGGAAGCGAGCATATCTTCGGCTTCCTGCCAGCCTTTTTCTTCACGGGCGCGTACATAAGAGAGCACCAGTGTGCCGTTAGAATCTTCCGGGTTGACAACATACACCGGAATTTCCAGACCAACGGACAGGGTGGATAATTCTGTGGAGGGAATGGCCTCGAATTCTTTTCCGCTGATCACGCCTTCGGACTTGGTGCCGACGCTGACCAGGATCTGGCCCTGGCTGATGCTGGCAATAGTTCCGTTGCGGATCTCGCCCTGCGACGGAAAATCGATGCCAAGACCTTCCTTTTCCAACAGGGATGCCATGTTGTTGCTATCGTTCAAACTATTTTCGGGTTGTTCTCCCTGATTCTGAAAGGAAGCGTTTTGTTCCATAGGAAATCTGACTCCGGACAAGAGGATTGCTGTCATTATAAAGGTGAATTCACGGATTGACAACCCTGACAAGGTCAAGGGTTATGTTTTGTATCTATTTATTAATGGGGAGTCTAGCCTTGCATCTCTTTGAAACTCTGATAAAGAGGAATATACGCAGGATCCAGTTGTGACGCTTTTAGGATATCTTCACGGGCGCGGTTTATATCATCTTTAAAGATATATACTGAACCTCGCCCAGCATAAGCAGATGCCATTATCGGATTTAGAGAAATCGCTTTATCAAAATCGGCTATAGCTTTTGAAAATTCACCTTTTCTTGTGTAACACCCTCCTCTGTGTATAAAAGCATCTGCCTGGTTAGGATCAATTTCAATCGCACGCGTTAAATCGCCAATTGCCTTATCATAATCTTTCAGGTTTTTGTAAGCTTCACCGCGCTTCACAAAGGCATCTTCATCATTCGGGTCTAATAATGTTGCCATTGAAAAATCTGGTATGGCTTTTGCAAATTCTCCCCTCTGAGTATAAGAAGTACCCCTGTGGTTGTATGCTTCGGCACTTTTCGGGTTTAATTCAATGGCTTTGGAGAAATTCTCAAAAGCTTTCTTGTGATTTTGTAACGCACCATACCCCAAACCACGGTATACGTATGCCATAGAATCATTAGGAGTCAGGCTAATAACCTTTGAGAAGTCTTCGATTGCTTTTTCAATGGCATTATTGTCAAATAAAAATATTCCTCGATTGAAAAAAGGTCTTGGATCTTTCGGATTGGATTTTATCGCTTGAGTGAAATCATCCAGCGCTTTCTGGGTATTTTTTGCAGCGGCAAAAGTATTCGCTCTGGCAATTCGAACTATATTACTTGGTGAAATTTCTAAGGACTTGTTAAAATCTTCTATTGCCAAATCCGAGTGTTTAAGTAACACATGGGATAATCCCCGATAATAGAATGCGATTGACTGATTTGAAGGTTTATCCATCCAATCCGGAGCCGCCAGTGATTGATTGAAACAATCAATGGATTGTTGGAAAAAAGCGCATTGGAACAAAATCAATCCTTCGAGGAATGATATTAACGAGGAAGATTTACCGGATACTCCTTGTATTAAGTAAAAAGACCTGATATTTCCAAACTTCCTCATAAATAACGATCTTTGGTCCGGTTTGAATTGTGAGAACTGTCGGTTTGTCAGTGTTTCGATATTCAATCTGAAATTGGTATTGTCTTCCTCTGCCAGAGAACCGCCCCATACAA
>CAYQTY010000399.1:0-2817 GCA_964420535.1 uncultured Leptolinea sp.
TGTACACCGCCATCCTGCTTGTCCGCGAAATGACTGGCGGAGCGTTCCAGCGCCTGCGCCTGGCGCGCATCACCGGGTATGACCTGATGGGCGGAATCACCCTGGCTCAATTGGTTATATGCCTGGTTCAGGTGGTTATCACGGTGCTGACGGCATACATCTGCGGTTTGCAAACCGCCGGTTCTTTCCTTCTGATCAGCCTGTTTGCCCTGATTTTCAGCCTCACAGCCACCGGCTGCGGCATGGTCACCGCCTGTTTCGCCCGTAACGACGGGGAAGCCGCCAACCTGTCGATGATCTTCATCCTGCCATTGGTTTTCTTCTCCGGCGCCATGTACCCCATGCCGCCGATCCCGCTCGTCACCCTCGCGGGCCGGACGATCTTCATGGCTGACCTGATGCCGTCCACTTTCGCGGCAGATGCCATCCGGCGGGTGATGATCTTTGGCGAGGGGCTGCAGTCTGTCTGGCCGCAATTGCTGCCTGTCATAACCGGATCCGGCCTGTTGTTCCTGCTGGGTGTCCAGTTGTTCCAACATTACCAGTTGAACCGTTCGAGGTAGAACGTTCAGGAGATTTCATTGCCATGTCCAACATAGTCCTTGAAACAAAAGAATTGACCAGGAAATTCGGCGACCTGACGGCCGTTAATAAGCTGTCGCTTCAGGTTAATGAAGGTGAAGTGTTCGGCTTTCTGGGCCCGAACGGCGCCGGCAAGACGACATCCATCAACATGATCTGCGGGCTGCTCGCGCCGACCTCTGGGGAGGTGATGCTAAAGGGTCAACCCATGATCAACTGCAGCCGGGACCTGCGCCGTGTTGTGGGTATGTGCCCGCAGAGCATTGTCTTGTGGGAGAGGCTGACCTGTCTGGAGCAGCTCGAATTTATGGGACAAATGTATGACTTGCCTGCCGCGCAGGCACGCGAAGCAGGAACTCAATTAATAAAAGAACTGGGTTTGGAAGACAAAAGCGGAAGCCTGGCACGAACGCTATCCGGCGGTATGCAGCGGCGGTTGAACCTGGCCATGGCGCTGGTTCACAACCCCGAACTGGTGGTGTTGGACGAACCGGAGGCCGGGCTTGACCCGCAAAGCCGGGTGAAGGTGCGTGAGTACATCCAGTCACTGGCCCGCAAGAAAACCGTGATCATCACCACCCATAATATGGACGAAGCTGAACGCCTGGCAGACCGTATAGCCATCATCGACCACGGCGAACTTCTGGTGCAGGATACACCGGAGAGACTTAAACAAAGTCTTGGTGAGGGTGACCTGGTGGAAATCTATCTGGAAAACGGTACACACGACCCGGCTGAAGCACAAACGGCTTTGGCCCGCCTTGGCAGCCATGTGAAGTACGACATGGAATCAAAACATCTGAAGATCCGCGCGTTGAACGCTGTGGGTAATCTGGCTGAAATTCTTGAAGCCCTGCGCAATGCCGGTTTCAAGCCCGGTGAAGTCAATATTCATGCCAATACCCTGGAAGATGTCTTCATCCAGTTGACCGGTCGGAGGCTGCGGGAATGAAAGCGCTTCTGGTTACCCGAAAATACCTTCGCGAAATGTGGCGCGAACCACAGTTGCTTTTAATAACCATCATGATGCCGGCAGCTATGATGCTGGTTATGGCTTTCGGTTACGGTCAGAACCCGCGCCTGGCAACCTATAACCTGTTGATGCTCGACCAGTCCAACGGGTTGGCGGTTGACGACATCAATGCCCTTCAATCGGCGCGGTATAAAGACGGCCGCCCCATGTTCAAGGTCACTTCGATTCAGACCGTGGATGGTACCGACGCGGCATTGCGTGACAAGACAGCCGCGGGACTGGTCATCTTTAGGCTGAATGGTGATGGAAATCTTGAACGGACTGTCAAAGGGGACGCCACCAGCATGGCATTCATCAACGCCAGCAGCTATCTTGAAAAGGTATTGACCCCGGTTCAAGAAAAGCGTGAAGGGTTGAATCCTGTTGCAGTTGTAGTTGATGAAGACTTGAGTCTGAATATGCCGCAAACAGATTTCGACGCCTTCGCGCCCGGCGTAATGATCATGGCGATTTTGCTGCTCATCCCGCAGACGGCCACGTTGATCGGCCGTGAGATCCGCACCGGCACCATTCAGTTGCTGCGAATGTCACCCTTGAGCACGGTGAATTGGTTCGCCGGTATCAGCCTCGCGCAGATGGTCACCGCGTTCGGGCAGGTGGTGGTCATGCTGCTGATGGCGGCCGCGCTGGGTTTTCACATGCAGGGTTCGCTGGCGCTCGCGATCGTCATCTGTTTGATTCTGAGTTTCAGTTCCATCGGGTTGGGGCTGGTAACCGCCTGCCTGATCAATAATGACAGCGAAGCCCTGAATACCGGCAGTGTCTTTAGCATGCTGCAAGTGTTCCTTTCAGGAGCGTTTTTTCCGTTCAATTCTCCCGCGTTGTTGACGGTTGGAGGTCATGAACTGGGTGTGTTTGACCTCATCCCGGCTACCCATGCCATGACCATCCTGCGCCAGTCACTGGTAAGCGGCGCGGAGTATGAAACGATTACATTCCGCCTGTGGGTGATGGCAGGACTTTCGGTGGTGTATTTTCTGTTGGGGATCATCTTTTTCAACCGGCGATTCGCGACAAATTAACCGGCCGGATGATAATTAACTCCTTCTCATTATGGGTAAATCAGGCACGCGTAGGGCTGTACAGGCGGTTTCTTTCCTTGCGTATATCGGATTGACCTGATAAAATCTTTTTTGCCCATAAATATGGCGACGTGGCCAAGTGGCAAGGCAAGGGTCTGCAAAACCCTCATCATGGGTTCA
>CAYQTY010000400.1:0-2811 GCA_964420535.1 uncultured Leptolinea sp.
GTTTTCGGAGATACCTGCATCGGTACCTTGGAGTCCATTCCGGTCTGTCACTTCATAGCATAGGCTGGCCCGGATTCCAGACTGTACAACAACTTTGTATATTTCATCTAAAGAACCTTCGATAAACGAGGGAGATGCATGATGGTCGAACAGAGTCGTCGTACCATGCCGAATAGCATCCAATATACAGACACTGGCAGAAGCGGCTACACTTTTTCTGTCAAGGGCTTTGTCTAACGGCCACCATAGTTTTTCGAGGATTTGGACAAAATGTGACGGCGCGGCACCTGGAATACCCATTCCACGGGAATATGCCCCATAGAAATGGGTGTGGGCGCAAATATTTCCCGGCATAACCAGTTGTCCCTGTGCGTCCAATTGCTCTTCACCCGGAAATTTCTCCAGTAACACAGCCTGTTTGTCTACATGCGTGATATTGCTGCCCTCCACCCTTACGGCATACCCGTCCAATACCCGGTTCTCATTTTCCCAGGTTATGATAATCCCGTTGGTGATCAGCATTTTTTCTCCTCTTTTGTAACAAGCTAAAAAAATTGTAGCACAACGACACAGTCAGTTGTAAGACATCTGTCATGATTGTATATTTTTTCCCTCCTATAAGGAAATGGCATATAATCCTGTAATATTTCTTTACTCAAGGGAAAAAGTATGACAAACATCCGCGAGAATGCTATTGAATTTGCCAGGAAGAATTCTTCCCGGTTCGAACAGAATCTGTGTGATTTGATCAAGATTCCTTCTGTTTCTACAAATCCTGAAAACAAACAGGATATGCAACATGCCGCCGAGAGGCTTGTTCAAATTCTAAAAAATATTGGTTTCAAAGAAGCAAGCGTATATAAAACAGGGGGACACCCCGCTGTTTTCGGTCAGACAAAACCCGGTGAGACAGCTATACCCACCTTGTTGATATACGGTCATTATGATGTCCAGCCGGTTGATCCATTGGATTTGTGGAAAACACACCCATTTGAGCCAACTTTTAAGGGGGATCGACTTTTTGGACGCGGCGCTTCTGATATGAAAGGTCAAATCGTTGCCAGTCTGGCGGCGGTTGAATCAGTATTAACGCAGGGAGACATCCCGCTCAACATAAAAGTAATTTTCGAAGGCGAGGAAGAAATCGGATCCCCTAATCTCGCTCAGTTTATAAAAGAAAAGAAAGATATGCTGGCGTGTGATTACATATTGAATCCTGATGCGGGTATGGTTTCAGCAGAATTGCCAGCCATCACCTATGGATTACGTGGTCTGGCATACTTCGAAATTCGTGTTTATGGCCCAAAACAAGACCTTCATTCAGGAGGTTTTGGTGGAGCTGTTCATAACCCTGCTCAGGTATTGTGTGATGTCCTATCAAAGATGCATGACGAGAAAGGCCGTGTCACTTTACCTGGTTTTTATGACAAAGTTCTATCTCTTTCAGAAGAAGAACGTAAAGAGATAGCCCGCCTGCCTATATCTGATGAGTATTACAAACAAAACGCGGGTGTTGAAGAGTTATGGGGTGAAGAGGGTTATACCGTTGTTGAACGTGTTGGTGGTCGGCCAACTCTGGAAATTAATGGTCTGCTAAGTGGTTTTACGGGAACCGGCTCAAAAACCGTCCTTCCGGCACAGGCAATGGCAAAAGTCTCCACCAGACTGGTACCTGACCAGGATCCGGAAGACGTATACGCGCAATTGATGGAATTTTTACGTCAGAGCATGCCGTCTACTGTGCGTTGGGAAGTGACAAAAATGGCCGGCGGTTTCCCTTCTCTCACTAATCCTAACCTGCCGGAGACGAAAGCCATGAGCAACGCCATGGAAAAAGTCTGGGGTATCGCGCCCGTACTAAAACGGGAAGGCGGATCTATCCCTGTAGCTTCTGATATGCAGAAAATACTGGGAGTTGAATCTGTTCTTGTTGGTTTCGGTTTACCTGATGATGCCATTCATTCTCCCAATGAATCTCAGCACATTCCAACATTCCACAAAGGGATTGAATCGGTAATACATTTCCTTTGCAATTTGATAGAAAAGTAGGATTCATGACAGAAAAATTACCATCTTACGGCGGGCAGGCCCTTATTGAAGGTGTTCTGATGCGCGGAAGTAAGGGGCTCTCAGCCGCTATGCGAAGCCCGGACGGCGAAATTGTTATCGAAAGTGAGGCTTTGAAAGGAGTCTATACCAATCCGTTATTCAAGGCGCCATTTATTCGCGGACTGATAACTTTGTGGGATTCACTGGGTATCGGGATGAGGTTTTTAACAAAATCTGCCAATGTGCAAACCGGAGAAGATGAAAAACTGGAAGGTCCGGCACTTTACCTGACCCTGTTCCTGTCACTCTCATTGAGTGTGGGATTGTTCTTTTTATTGCCTGCTGCCATTGGACATTTGACCATCACATTTTTCAATTTTTCTACGTGGTGGAGCAATGTTGTTGAGGGAATTACACGCCTGGTCATTGCGATTGGATATATATGGGGAATAGGTAAAATGCCCGAAATTGCCAGGGTTTTTGCCTATCACGGGGCAGAGCATAAAACAATAAATGCTTTTGAGGCCGGGGCTGAATTAACGCCAGAAGTAGTCAGTCAATATTCAGTTGAACATCCCCGTTGCGGGACAGCATTCACTTTGACTTTGATAGTGCTGTCGATTTTTATATTTTCTCTGCTTGGTCCAATGAGCGGAATATGGAGATATCTGTCTCGCATATTATTAATAATTCCTCTTGCATCTTTGTCTTATGAGCTTTTCCGCTGGAGTAGCAACCATCGCAACAATCCGGTAGTTAATT
>CAYQTY010000401.1:0-2806 GCA_964420535.1 uncultured Leptolinea sp.
CAGTTGCTGATTGGCTTCGTCAGCCCGGAATTTAACTTCCGCGACCTCATCTTTGAGATCATCATCGGGCGGCAAATTTTCTGTGAAGAACTCAATGGCAGGCATCTGCCCGGTTCTACGGATCTCGTCCAGCAGCTTTGCCGCCAGACTGACCGGCATCAAATGCAAGGTCAGGAACAGATTGAAGGCATTGCGCGCGAGTGCGTCCCACAACGAGTCTTTGCCCCACTGGCCGTTATCCAGATAATGGCGCAGATACGACGGTTCGGGAATCTGCCAGGCGCGCCGCAACTGCTGGGCTTCCGCCACCACCAGGCTGAGATCAGGGGGATCGCCTTGATTAAATCCTCTGGCATCTTCCACCAGGCGGTTCCAACTTAGAATAGCCCGTTCGGACAGATTAACAAATAAAGCTTCATAATTGATCGAACTGCCAGGTCCGCCGGTATGTTGCTGCAAGACACCTACCAGACGTTCGGCTTCTATCATAGCCGCCAGCCGGAACTCGCTGTCCGCGTCAAGCAGGTGGATCTGTCCGATCTCTTTCAAATAAAGGCGGACCGGGTCTTCTGAAAGTTCAACAGCAACTGCGGGATCTTCCAGAATCTTCAACGGATCTTCAAGCGCGAATTCAGACCATTCGTCCCCGGTTTGCGCCAGGGTAGAATCGTCCGGTTCGTCCTGATTGATCAGGTCTTCATCGCCAGGCGGGAGAATTGGTTTGGGTTGTCCATTCGATGTCCCGTTTCGGCGTGGTCGCCGCCCATTGACGGGCGTTTCTGCAGCCGGTTTCTTAGTACGCTTTGTTGTGGAGCCTTCCGGCTTTTCTTCTGGCGTTTCAGTTTGTGGTTTTGGGCGAGGAGACATGGGTTAACTATACCATAAGGGGGTTTATTGGAAATTTATCTCCGGCTGCAGGGCCTTTTCAAGCCTCAGCCGTTCTCCGGTCAAATCCATCATTTTCTTATTATATTCACGCATGGATTCGCGTTCATCGATCTGGGTTTTCTCCCATCCAGCCAACTCTGTGACGAGGAAACGGATTGAATCAATAGCCTCCCGGATCTGAACCAGACGTAGGCGCGTAATCGTGTCAAACAGGTCATCATAGATGCGTTCATCTGACGTACCGGCCAGATTGACACCCGCGTTGATCTGTTGCAAAAAAGCAGCCAATGTTTCGGGTTGGTGGTCAACCAGGAAATCATTTACACTGGCATCCTGCTGGTTAATGGCTTCCGTCAACAAAAGGAAAGCCTCCTGGGCTTCAGCAGACTGGAAGTCGTCCACACTTAATGGTTCAAATTTACTGTTCTTCAATTCCTCTTCCAGCGCCAGGAAGAGGTCTGGCTTGAATAGCAGCAGCCGCAGACAATGGTTTTCCAGCGGGCGCAGCGGATTCTTGATTTCTCCCACACCGGGAACTTCCCGCCGGGAAGGTTTCTGGCGGCGGCGGGCGGAGGGTTTTTTCCCGGCAGCATCGCCGCCCTGCAATTGCATGAGCGATTCTTCGTTGACACGCAGAAGCACAGCCAGCCGGGAGCGGTAGGTATCACGCTCTATGGGGCTGGCCAGGTCTTCAATCAATGGGATGATCTTGCGGGCCAACGCGTCCTTTTCCTTTGGGTCGGAAAGGTCGCTGGCGGCCGCCATGGTATCCATCACATGCTGTACGATGGGTTTGGCATTCTTCAGGATATCTTCCCATTCACCCGGGCTGCGCAGAACCACCTCGTCCGGATCCATGCCTTCGGGGATGGCGGTCACACGCAGGTCAGCCCGCAGGCGTGACTCTTCATGAAGCAGACCGCGTGCGTCAAAGACCATCTCATCCCCGTGATCCAGTGACTGGCGGGCGATCTCAAGGCCGCGCATGGTTGCCTTGGCGCCGGCAGCATCCGCATCCAGCGCGAGGATCATTTTGCGCGTCATGCGCTGCAACTGGCGCAACTGATCTTCTGTCAACGCGGTCCCCATGGGGGAGACTGTGTTGGTGAAGCCAGCCTGGTGCAGAATGATGACGTCCAGGTAGCCTTCCACGATCACTGCCTGGTCTTTCTCACGGATAGCCCGGCGTGCGTGGTCCATACCGAATAACAGACGGCCTTTATCGAACAGGGATGTCTGTGGTGAATTCAGAAACTTGGGGACGTCATTGGGGTCAAGGATGCGCGCTCCGAAACCGGCCATACGTCCCTGCGAATCACGAATGGGGATCATGATGCGGTTGCGGAAGCGGTCGTATACACGTTCCTTTTCGGGATTTTCAGAAACCAATCCGGCTTCCTTAAGTTCGTCGACGGTGTAGCCGCGCCCGGTGAAATGGGTCATCAGGGTATCCCAGCCGGCGGGGGCGTAACCCATACCAAAGGACGCAATGGTTTCAGCGGTCAAGCCGCGTTTTGTCAGATAATCCAGCGCGGGCTTTCCGGCCGGGTTGCGCGTTAGATGGTGCTGGTAGAGCAACACCGATTCTTCCAGCAACTGGCGGATGCGGTCGAGGTGGGCGTCCTCTTCCTTGCGCTGCGGGGTGAGCGGTTCCAGTTCCACACCGGCTTTGGCGGCCAGGGTTTTAAGCGCCTGGGGGAAGTCACAGCCGTCGCGCTTCATCACAAACTTGAAGATGTCACCGCCTTCGTTGCAGGCGCCAAAACACTTCCAGACGCCCGAATCGGGGAATACTACGAACGCGGGTGTGCGCTTGTTTTCATGGAACGGGCAAAACCCGGTGTAGTTCTTACCGGATTTGCGCAGTTTTACCGTGGGGATCTCATTGACGAGGTCCTCAATATGAATACGGCTTTTG
>CAYQTY010000402.1:0-2805 GCA_964420535.1 uncultured Leptolinea sp.
TCTCCTTGCCAAGGAGAAGGTCGTGGGTTCGAGTCCCATCGCCCGCTCAAGACCCTGGAAACGGGGTCTTTTCATTTAATCGGTTCACCGCTGGCGCGGCAAAAAGTTTTCTCCGAAACCTGTCTACGAAAGTTCTTCTCCCGTGAGGGAGAAGACAGATGAGGGTGAAATTATGTTGAAGATGAACATTTGGATATGGCGTTACAAAGCCATTTTGCCATGCGGTAAACGGGTATCTCATTGAATTTTGCCCCTCACCAAACCTCTCCCCGAAGGGGAGAGGCTTAGAAGTCCTTCTCCCGTGAGGGAGAAGACAGATGAGGGTGAAATTAAGTTGAAGATGAACATATGGACGTAACGTTACATAGCCATTTTTCCATGCGGTAAACGGGTATGTCAGTGAATTTTGCCCCTCACCAAACTTCCCCCCGTCGGGGAGAGGCTTTATTATTTTTTATTGATCAACTATTCCTAACTCAACTGCGGAATAACCTTCGTTCCCAGAATCTCCAGATAATCCATATCATCCGGGTCCAGCACCTGGGCGACAACACGGTATAAACCGGCATCCGCGTAAGCCATCAGTTGATCCGCCACCGCGCTGGGCGTGCCGATGGCGCCTATCGCCCTGTAATCCGCTTCACTCTTTCCACCCATCTTCTGACGTACCTCCGCGTCTGTGCGACCGGTGGTCACATTGAGCATGATCGATTTCCTGATTGACCCCGGTTTGCGATTGGCTTCCGCCATGGCCAGATCCAGTTTCTTCGATAATGCGACCGCCTCAGGCACTGGCATCAGGATCGCGTTCCATTCGTCCGCGTACCGTGCCGCGAGTGATACCGTGCGCTTGCCGCCGCGCCCGCCCACCAGCAGGTCAGGCCCGTTTGGCCTCTGCGGCCTGGGCAGGATCACCGCGTCTTTGACCGGGAAGTATGTACTATCCATGGTGACCGGCTGGTTTTCATGGAACAGCCGATAAACCAGTTCCAACCCTTCTTCGTAGCGGTCAAAACGGGTTTTCAGGTCGCCCAGCGGATACCCCCAGATGGTGTGTTCGCGCTCGCACCAGCCCGTGCCGAGTCCAAGAATAAGGCGTCCGCCGCTCAGGTCGTCAACATTCGCGGCCATGCGGGCGATCATACCCGGGTGCCGGAAGGTGACGGGCGTCACCAACGGGCCAAACTGAATGCGCCTGGTGTTCCCGGCCAGCCAGGTGAGTGATACCCAGCATTCCAACGCGTCAAGGTCCGGTGGGCCGTCAAAGCTGGCCAGGTGGTCAGAGCGAAAAACAGCCGCGAATCCCAGATCTTCCGCGGCTGCGGCGATCTTCTTCCAGTTATTCCAGTTCAAGCCGTTCTGGGCTTCCACATTAATGGCCAGTTCCATAGTCACCGTACCTTTCGATTCAATTCTACAACTCTTGCCGAATCGAATAACTTGACAACTGGAATGAATCGTCATATTATATGAACGAAAGGTTCATATAATATGACTGATCAATTCATTTTTGATTACCTGCCTGCCATACTGGAACTGGAAAAGAAAGGGCTGGTGACGCGCACCTTCCGCCGGCTCGACCCTAACCGCCAGCAGGCGATCATCACCGCGATTCTGGATGAGGCTGGTGATGCAGGCCCGCAGGATCTGAACATCAAACGTGTGGCGGAACGCGCGGGAGTTTCAACCGGATCGCTCTACCAGTATTTCACCAACCGTGACAATCTGCTGGCGTTCGCCACTGAACTGGCTACCCGGTCGACCATCCAATTGTTTGAAACCTACCGGCCGTATATGGGGCAGGCTCCACTGAGTGAAATGCTGCCCATGTACATCTCTTCTGGCATTGACTGGTCTGAGACGCAGATCGGTTTCGCGCGCTTCTTTGCCTCGGCCGCGTATCATGGTGATCCGGTATATGGTGAGAGCGTGGTTCGTCCCATCGCGCGGGTGATGCGTGACATGGTGGAAGATATGCTGCGCTCCGCCGTGGAGAAAGGGGAAACCCGGCCTGATATCGATGTTGATGCCACCGCGCGTGTGCTCCACGCGTTGACCATCGCCATTGGTGACGGCTTGATCTTCCCGCAATTGATGAACTATTACCAGTTGACCGATGACGATATGTCGGCGGAACGCGTCTACGCGGCATTTACCAGCCTGGTGATGTTTGGAATTTTGCAGGAGCAAGCCAAATGAAAGCATTGCATATTGCTCGAAAGACCCTTCTCGAAGCCCTGCGGGACCCACAATTATTGATCCTTTTCCTTTTATTTCCGGCGATGCTGGTGGTATTGTACTTTTTTGCGTATGGCGGTTCGGCTAAGAATCTGTCTACCACCCTGATCATGCTGGTGGATAACCGGGACAAAGGACCCATGGGCGCTGAATTGGTCAACGCCCTGCGGGAAGCAGAATTTGACGGTCAACCCATGCTTACTGTGACCGAAGTCACCTCAATGAATGATGCGCGAGTCACTCTGTCTGAATGGAAGGCCGGCGGTTTACTCACCATCCCTGAGGACTTCACGGAAGTGCTCACTAAAGCCGATCCATCCGATCCGCCGGAATTCAAATTACTGCGTGACCCGCTTTCTGACTCGGCCAACTTCCTGGCTGTGATGTTTGAAGAGCCGTTGCGCGATTACATCACATCAAAGACCGGCTGGCAGGAGTCGAAACAGCTGATTTCTTATTCCTACGTGGAAGGAACCGGTAATCTGAACGATTTCCAGTTCGGTGTTCCGGGTGTGATCATCTTCGGTATCGCCTACGGCCCGGCCGGCGCGTTGCTGCCCGAGCTGT
>CAYQTY010000403.1:0-2801 GCA_964420535.1 uncultured Leptolinea sp.
ATCCAAACCATCTTCCATCTCGACCGCAGGTGTAACATTTTTGTCGTTCAGTTCAAAAACATTCTTGGCGACAAATTTGCCGTAGGTGATGTAGGCGACATAGAAGATCGCTGCGCCACCCAACACAATGAAGATAATACTCATACCTTTTCCTCCCGGCGCTGCGAGCGCCAATAAAAATTTTTAATCACACCGGTAGGCAGCGTGATTGCGAAAACTCCACCTGCTCAAGGCAGGATCCCGGTACGCCCCCCAGCGCTAAACAATGTATTCAGTTTTTCCAGTGAGGGGAGCAAAACACCGAGAACTCTTCTTTTCTCTTACAAAAGTTTAATACTTTCGGTCAAAATCCCCATGTGATATTGCTCATTTTTTTATCTGATTAAACGCAGTTTAATTGTCTTTTAATGTTACACAAATTTATGACAATTATTTACCCCAAAAACAAACCGAATCGGGCATATCCGGGTTATTACCATCTACCAGGTTTCACGTACTTAGTATCACATCAACCGGCTCCCGTTCGGAGCGCGGCTTTCAGGAGCGGCCAATATAACCGCGCCGTCATCCCGGTGAAAGCCGGTGACCAGACATTCCGAAATGAACGGCCCGATTTGCTTCGGTGGAAAATTGACCACCCCGACGACCTGGCGCCCGATCAACGATTCTTTGGTATACAGGTTGGTGATTTGCGCGCTGGAATGCCGGATACCTATTTCAGGTCCGAAATCGACGGTAAGTTTGTACGCCGGTTTGCGTGCCTCGGGAAAATCCTGCGCGTCAATGATGGTGCCAACGCGAAGGTCAATTTTTTCAAAATCAGCCCATGTGATGGTTTGCATAACCTGGTTCGTATCTTGATTCAATACAATGTTATTTTTTCAATTAACCGGAACAACAACCTTTCCGGTAAAAGCCAGCGAAATACACGCATAAAATGCGCGTCCGTCCCAACAGGATATCGCAGTCGGGAACCGGTATCCGTCGAAGCTTTATATATTTCTCGGGCTACGAGCAGCGGTTCGCTTCCCTGCCGGATAAAAGCATCGCTCATACTCTTTTTTGCCCGCCGGATGAAGTCATCGTACACGCCGTCAGCTCCCCCGGAACCCACCCGATCCAATGAACGGTCATAGAAATCGGTTTTGATCACCCCCGGTTCAACCAGTCTGACTTTGATATTAAACGGGGCAAGCTCATAATGCAGCGATTCAATGAAGCCCTCAACGGCAAATTTGGTGCTATTGTAGATGGAATAAAGTGGAAAACCCGTCCGGCCGCCTACAGACGCGATGTTAACAATTGTGCCGTGGTTTTGTTTGCGGAATTGCGGCAACAGAGCGCGGGTAACCGCCATCAAACCGAACACATTGGTGTCATATTCCTTCTTGATTTTCGCGGGGGTGGTAGCTTCAAACGGACCATAGGCGGCATACCCGGCATTATTTATCAGAACATCGATGGACGAGTATTTATCAAGAGCATATTGAATTGCGGATTGTATGGTGGATTCATCCGTAACATCGAGGTGTACCAGGTCGGGTAATCCTGCTGCGTGCAGAAGTGTCTGGCGTTCTTTCGGGCGGCGCATCGTGGCCACCACATTCCACCCCATCGAATAAAAATACAATGCGGTTTCAGCGCCAATGCCGCTGGAGGTTCCTGTAATAAATACTGTTTTGTTTATTTTTTCCATATGATCACCCGGCTGAATTATAAAGGGTCAGCGGACTGATTATCCAACTGACCCTTTTTTGATCTATATTTTATGAGGAAACAGTTTTCGTTGGAACATGGGGAATGATCCAACTGATGAGCGCCTGCGGCGAGCGGGTTTGCATATACAGTTTCCCCGGACCAGTCAACTCAATGACAAGCCCTTCTCCCGAAAGTACGGTGGATTTCAAACCGCCAACAGCCTTAGCCTGAACGTTGACATTCCCGTCAAACGCCACAAGGTGGGAGGTATCGACGATATATTTCTCGCCGGAGCCGAGTTCTTTCTCGTATATCGCTCCATACGAGGAAACCAAAACCTTGCCGGAACCGGTTGCCTCCAACATGGAAAAACCTTCGCCGGAAAGGAACCCTTTACTGCTGAGTTTGCCGGAAATATCAATGCCGTCTTCCGAAGCCAGGTATGAACCGGATTGGATGAGCAGCGGTGTACCGGTCATTTGAATGCAGATGACATCACCGGGAAGATCCGGCGCCAGGGTAACCTCGCCGCCCTGCCCGCCGGCTTTCCAGAAATTCTGGAAGAAGGATTCGCCGCCCAACAAAGACCGTCCCAGTGATTTAAACAGGCCGCCTTCAGCCTTGGTTTCAACTTCTACACCGGCGGAATGACTGACCATTGACCCTTTATCCGCGCGAACGCGTTCATTTGGCGCCAGTTTAACAATCGCCAGCGAATAAGACGGACGGAATTGAATATCGATCTCCATGATTATTCTCCTTATATGATTACTTATTGTACGAAAAACCAGACCAACGGGTGCATAAAAAAACGGGCGGCACAAAACCAAGTTGCGCCGCCCGCATTATACTTTTGGTTCTTTACTCTACGATGACAAAACTGCCCCGCTGAACCAGTTGATAATCCACATACATTTCAACCACATACTGGCCGGGCTCAAAAACAAAGGTATCACTGTACGCGTAGCTGACGGGTATCTCGGCTGTTCCGTCGGTGCCAAGGTCCCATTCCTGGTGTATCCGCCAGGAGGGATCTTCTGTTCCATTGATATATAGCCTGAACAGAACGTCCTTCCCAGCCGGCATACCGCTGTAATCGAACT
>CAYQTY010000404.1:0-2775 GCA_964420535.1 uncultured Leptolinea sp.
TTATCTTTTCCGCCGCCTGCCGGATCAAAGGTTCCTCTCCCGAATTGATCTCTCCGAACAATTCTGCATCCGAAGTGACCACCGGGGAGCCATCCGGCAATGTCCGATAGATGCAATCATGGAATCCCAGGTGTACTTGTTGCGCGCCCAGAAGCCGGCAGGCGTTTGTATCTTCCTGCTTGCGGATGCGGTACGGGTCATCACCCGTATCCCAGCGGGAGTGTAACATCCGCGCATATTCTGTGAACTTCGCAGGATCGGATATCTGGTCAGAGAAGATAGTGACTATCTTTGTGGGAACCCCCTTCTCCGCGAGGTACGAAAGAAGTCCGCCGCATGAAAAAGCCGCATCATCCAGATGCGGAGATAGAAAAATCCACGGGACATCCCGCTGTGTTGGTACGGATAAATTGGACATGTTACAATTTGTTGCATGGATAATGCCATTCGTGCCACATCCGGAAAAGAAGTCCGGCTCACAACTTTATCCAGTTGCGCTGGTTGAGCGTCCAAACTAAACGCGCAAGCGTTGGCGCAGGTTCTGCGCCCGGTCAAAGACACATTCAGCGGACTGTCCTTCCCTGACCTTCTGGTCGGGTTGGAATCGCCGGATGATGCCGCGGTTTGGAAACTGGATGACACCCGCGATCTGGTCGTCACAACCGACTTTTTCACACCGGTTGTCGATGACCCGTATGATTACGGGGTGATCGCGGCTGCCAATAGCCTGTCTGATATCTATGCCATGGGCGGCGAACCCTTTCTGGCGTTGAATGTGGCTGCCCTGCCGCCAAACCTTCCCACAGAAATATCTGCCGAGATCATTCGCGGCGCGGCTGAAAAAGCCCGCGAAGCCGGCGTGGTGATCGCCGGCGGTCACACCGTGCAGGATAAGGAACCCAAGTTCGGGCTGGTGGTGCTGGGGTTTGTACCGCACGGAAAGAGCTTCACCAAGGCTGGCGCGAAACCCGGCGACTACCTGTTCCTGTCTAAACCTCTCGGTCTTGGTGTGACCACCACCGCGTTGAAACGGGAAAAAGCAGAACCGCAGGACCTGGCGCAGGCCGTAACCTGGATGAAACGCCTTAACCGCGATGCCTCGCGGCTGGCCCGGGCTGTCAACCTGACCGGCGCAACGGATATCACCGGGTACAGTCTGCTGGGGCATGCCACAGAAATGTGCAAAGCCAGCGGTGTGCGGATACGCTTTTCCATGGATAAACTCCCGTTATTGGACGGCGCAATGAAGTATGCCCGCATGGAAACCTTCCCGGGCGGCGCGTTTGACAACAAAGAATTTTTCGGCGGAAATGTCACTTTCGAGGACTCCATAGAAGAATTTCGCCGCATGCTGCTTTTCGACCCGCAGACCAGCGGCGGATTGTTGATGTGTGTTCCGGAAGACCGCGTGGAAGTATTCATCTCGAAAGCCGCTGAGATGGATCAACCGGTATGGGAAGTCGGCCGCGTGGAAGCCGGCAGTGGGATCAGAGTCGAATAATTGAAATAATAATGTTGAATGAATTTACTTAATAATATTGGGGTAAATCAATTTACTACTAATGATTCCTTTTTTGGGATACAGGTTTAATTTAAATAGTAAAGGATTTTTCTTTTTAGAGTAAGAATACTTATTCCTGATATTTACTATAATCGAAATGCGGTAAAAACTCATAATAGTCGAATCTATCAATGGGACGCCACTTGTCCGCCAATGAACGACCAGCCGCATCCAACGGGTTCCCCAACGCGGCTATTTCTTCATGAGAAAACTCATATCCTTCGCGCCGCATAATGTGGGCAATTGTTGCCCCTTCTTGAACAATGTGTCCTCCTAATAAATAAGCATCAGCAGGTGAAGTACCAATATTGTATTCGACCAAACCGCGAGCATTGTAATAATCATCTAAAGAAACTGACAAGATCGGATTGCCTAAAGCCAAAATTTCTGAAGGTGAAAATCGTTTCCCGTTTTTTGCACACCAATGTGCCAGAGTTGCTCCAAAATAATCTTCGGGATTCTTCAGGATTTTTATCTGATCAAATGTAAATACTTGACCTTTCCATGCAGAATAAAGAGATAATGTCTCGTTTTGAAAAACTGCCGGATCGCCTAAAGCAACAATTTGTTCAAAAGTAAGAAATTGATTTTTATTAATTTGAGCCAGAAGTACTTCTAATTTTTTATTCATTCGAGTCCCCTTAAAATAAGTTTTCATAAGTAAGGATACATAATAGTCAAATTATAGATGCAAATGAAATTTGAGATTATTTTATTCGACCCCAAAGGTCAATCCGAATCATCTAAAGACTTAACAAAAATCAATCCTGGTTTTCAAGGCAACAGAACCTTTGATATCCAGGCAAAGGTAATTATTTTTCAAAGTACCAATGAAATAAATACGGTATTATTGGCGTGATTGTACAAAAGAATAAATTGAATTGAAATCAAGATAATAGGACCTCCGATTTTACCTATGGACATCCCGGCAAATCTTCAAGGTATTCTCGATAACCTTCCGCAAAAACCCGGCTGCTACATCTATAAAGATGCAAAAGGCACGGTGATTTATGTTGGCAAAGCCATTATTCTGCGCAACCGGGTGCGCAGCTACTTCCAAAACGAGAACCGGCTGGATTTCAAAACCCGCCAACTTGTAAAGCACATCGCCAATATTGAATGGATCGTCGTCGGCTCGGAACTGGAAGCGTTGATCCTCGAGATGAACCTGATCAAGCGCTACCGGCCGCAGTACAACATCCGGCTGAAAGATG
>CAYQTY010000405.1:0-2765 GCA_964420535.1 uncultured Leptolinea sp.
ATGTTACGGTTACGGCACGCTTCAGAGTGGAGGATACAGAAGAATTTAATAAATCAATTTTAGAAATGACAAATGGGTCAACGAATGTATTGGTGATAAATACAGAATTATCATTAATTCCATTCAAACCAGGGTAGAAGATATAGGGAGGTAATTATGGATACCGATGAATTTAAAAGTTGGCTGATATTTGTAAAAAAACAAGATGCAAGTTCCGCACAATCCCGGGTTTCAAATTGTTTACGTGTTGAGCAATTTGAAGGAAACCTGGATATTGAATTTCAAAAAGACAGATTAAAGACACTATTAAATAAACTAATTTATAAAAAAGTAGATTTCGATTTACACAATCCCATGAAGCACAAAATCCCAATAAAAGGGAACTGGTACACCGGAACAGCAACTCTCAAACAGGCAATAACGCTTTATCAGGAATTCTTAATATATAAAGCCGGGAATGGGTTTATTTCACCCAAAAACACACCGGTGAAAACTGTAAATAAACCCGTTACACCAATTAATCTGACAAAACAAGCCATCTCCTGGGATGTGCCGAGTGACGATATTCTTCTCAATGTAGCGAAGCTCTCAACACCTTATATTCGATTTCTGGACAAACAAATCGTAGCCAAAGTTATTGCCGATAACGAGAACCATCGGGCGCAATGGATAGATATGTTGGAGCAGAAAGAAGTGGGGCTGGCTGAATCCTATATTTGGGAAAATGGGCCGTGTTGTTTTCCAGGTGTACGGAGAAAAACCGGTAATTTTGATAATAATTTCGCTCTTCGAAAATTGGATCCCAACATCAAACATGCATTTGTTGTGGATGACAACAGTTTTCCCCGCCAGATATGGTCTTTTTTGATTTATGGTAAAAAATTCGCAAATCACGGGCCAGACGGATATTCTCTGGCGCATCTACTTGATCATAAAGAATATAAGAATAATTTAAACGACATACTGGTTGGCGTGCCTGCCAGTATTACTTACTGGGGGCTTTTTACATGCCTTACCAATACTGTATATATTCCAAATATGATGATCCGGCCTACCGATTTCACGAATAATTTTCTGACCGTAATTATCAGGAAATGCTTTGAATATTATTCGGGTGTCTGCAATCCCGTTCCAGCGGGAATTAAACTGAAATCTGTCTCCAACTCAGATTGGGAAACGCTCAATTTTCCCTGGGGTGAACCATTTCTACCCACCGGTTATGAAGACAACCTTGAACATTTCCTGATATTTCGAAATGAAAAAATCGCTGAATTTATGTAAAACCAACAACCTTAAATAAAAAGAGCGGGCGACCGGATTCGGACCGGCGAATGTCAGCTTGGAAGGCTGATGCCTTACCACTTGGCGACGCCCGCATTTCTCCGTCATTTTACCCGTCAGTACGCCAATGGTCAAGCTTAATAACCGGCCTTCTTTCAGGTTACAATTTATTTATTCCATCCAACAGGACTTGTGATCGATATGCAAAAACCATCAGAAACCGGCCGTGAATTCTTTTTTAAAGTTATGAACGCGCTGGGGCACGAAAAACTCTCTCTGTCCATCCTGCTGGACTATGTATACCTGTTGGCCGGCGCCATCATTCAGGCGCTGGCTATGCGCCTGTTCCTGATCCCCGCGCAGTTGGTCAGCGGCGGCATCAGCGGCATCGGGCAGATCGTCAACTCATTCACCAACTGGCCCATCGGTTTAATGGTCTTCATTGGCAACCTCCCGCTGTTCCTGCTGGGATGGCGGTTCCTGGGTGGACCGCGCTTCGCGCTGCGCACGGCGCTTTCGATCACCGTGTTTTCCTTTTTTACCGATACCTTTATGTGGCTGATCCCCGGTGAAGGTGTGACCCACGACCTGGTGCTGAACTGCCTGTACGGCGGGGTGATGCTCGGTGTGGGGCTGGGTCTCGTCTACCGGGGGCAGGGCACATCCGGGGGCAGCGATATCCTCGGCCGTATCCTCAATTACCGGTTCGGTATCTCCATCTCACAATCCTATCTGCTGACGGATACACTGGTTGTATTGGCTGGCGGTTTTTCCTTCGGCTGGGAAAAAGCGCTGTATGGTCTGGTTGTCATCTATGTAAGCGGATTGGCGGCGGAGATGATCTCAGAAGGCAGCAGCGTCTTCCGCACCGCGCTGATCATCAGCTCCAACCCGGAAGCGGTTTCACAGAAGATCCTCACCGAAATGGAACGCGGTGTGACCATCCTTAAAGGAACCGGAGCGTATACCGGCACAGACCGGCCGGTGTTGTATGTGGTCATCAGCCGCGCCGAGGTCAACATGGTCAAGGCGCTGGTGCACGAAGTTGACCCGCACGCGTTCATGGTCATCAGCCAGGCTCATGAAGCGCTGGGTGAAGGGTTCAAACCGTTAAAATAGAAAAACCACCGATACCCCGCGGTGGATGTAGAATCTTGTCAGATAACCGGCTATAAAGTATAGTCGGATTGACTGCTATCCAATCATAAACCAACAAGTGAAAATAAAATGAACCTATCCAAGACTGAAAATCAAGAGGGGAATACGCAGCCGGGAGTGTTAGACAGACCGCTTTTCGCGGGTGTTCCGGCTGTCAATTTGCGGCTTGTTCTATCTGTTACCATCCTGATCCTGGCCATCGTCTCCCGGTTTTATGATGTCGGGTTGCGCGTGATGAGCCATGATGAAGTCAATCACGTTGTGCCGTCTTATGACCTGTTCACCGGCAAAGGCTACCGCCACGACCCCGTCACCCACGGCCCCAT
>CAYQTY010000406.1:0-2765 GCA_964420535.1 uncultured Leptolinea sp.
AGGTGTAGCGGTTGGTGATGGTGTCGTACAGGGTGTTCATGGCGCTTGAGCCCGTGACATCCTTTAGGTTGATCACCTTCTCTTCCGGTTCGGAGAGCGTGTATGGTTTGAAATGCCGCATTTCTTCCAGCCAGTAGCGGTTGTCACCAGCCGCGGACATCAGGCGTTCGGCGTTTTTATCATCCAGGTCTTTCCACCACAGGCTGAAGAACATGGTCTGGTTGGCCAGTTCCGCGGTAAATTGCTGGATGCGCGCGAGTACAGCCAGGGCGCTCTGATCCTGAGTATCGGCGGCAAATCGCAGATTGGCGAAGCAGAATAAAACGTTGGCTTTGGTGGTCATTTCCACCTGCCGGTCAACCAGATTAAGGAAAGTTTCAGTGGAAATTGACGGAGTTAATTGCGAACGCGTGGTTTCAAACTCGTTTCCCATTTTCACAAGATCGTTGAAAAGGGCATCCATTTCTGCTTTGGAACCGGTCGGAAGAAGGTCTTTCAATGACCAGGCTTTTTGATTGTAGGTATTGGAATCAGTCATCTGATGTACTCTCCTGAATGGATAATATCTGTTGACGCAGCCGGTCTAGCGGATAACGTTGGTTGTCCAATGGGTCAAAATAAAACCAATCCATCCAGCCATTGGATTGACGGCCCTGCAGCCGGGTGGCTATAGAGTGGATGGATCCGGTCAACCCGTCGACAGTCAGTTTGCCTTCGGGTGAAATCACCGCGTGAACGGCGGACTCTGCCCCGAGGTACAGACTGTCACCGGGATGCAGATATCCATATTCTAGCAAAGCCCCGAACGGGAGGCGAATTCTCTGTCGAAGGTCAGTGTTTTTAAGGGGAATTTCCCCCATCTCATCCGGGTTGACGGCTGCCAGACGTTCGCGGGCCGCGTGGATATAGTCTTCCTCTTTCTCAATGCCGATCCAATGCCGGCCCAACCGGATGGCCGCTTCACCGGTGGTTCCGGTGCCAAAGAACGGGTCGAGCACCACGTCACCCGGATTGGTGCTGGCGTTAATAATCCGGTAAAGAAGGGAAGCCGGTTTTTGTGTGGGATGCAGCTTGACGCCGTTGGAGCGCAGCCGTTCACGCCCAACGCACAGCGGCATATACCAGTCGCTGCGCATCTGCAGGTCTTCATTGATCGCTTTCATGGTCTGGTGGTTGAAGGTATATTTCGCGCCCTGCTCTTTTTGCGCCCAGATCAACGTCTCATGCGCGTTGGTAAAGCGCACTCCGCGAAAGTTGGGCATGGGATTAGACTTGATCCACACCACGTCATTCAATATCCAGAAACCAAGGTCCTGCAGGATGGCGCCGACCCGGTAGATGTTGTGATAACTGCCGATCACCCATAGGGTTCCGGTCGGTTTCAGCACCCGCCGGCAGGCGGAGAGCCAGTCGCGGGTAAAGGCATCATATTCGGCAAAACTGGTGAAACGGTCCCAGTGCGCGTTTACGCCGTCAACCAGCGAATGGTCCGGCCGGCGGAGTTCATTCTGCAATTGCAGGTTGTATGGGGGATCCGCAAAGACCAGGTCAACCGATTCAGCCGGCAGACCGGATAGTACATCCAGGCAGTCACCTTCCAATATCCGGTCGAGCGGCAGGCCTTCAGTCATGAGGCTGGTCAATCCTCCCGGATCATTCGCAGAACTGTGGGGTGAATTTCTTTGTTAGAGGCGATCACGCTGATGGGAGCGGTGAGGCAATCCGTGGAACCATCAAATTTGGTGACGATGCCCCCGGCTTCTTCAACCAGCAGAATCCCGGCCGCTATGTCGTACGAATTGACAGAAATCTCAAAATAGATGTCCATGCGCCCGGCAGCTACATAGCACATATCCAACGCGGCGGAGCCGAAGCGGCGGCAGGCCTGGGCGTTCAGGCTAAATTTTTGGTAGAGTTCCAATCCGCGTTTCATTTCGTAGGAGTCCTGATCGTACGGGAATCCCGTCACGCTCAGGCTGCGGATCAGGTCTTTGGGGTCAGCCACTTTGATCTGGCGGTCATTGAGCCAGGCGCCTTTGCCTTTTTCCGCGGAGTAAAGCTCATCACGCATGGGTTCGTAAATGGCGCTCAGTTTGATCTCGCCATTTTCGGCATACGCTATGGAAACGCAGAAGATGGGAATGCCATGCGAAAAGTTGACGGTACCGTCGAGCGGGTCAATGTACCAGCAGGAGCCGTTGGTGCCTTTGAACACACCGGATTCTTCCGCCACGATGGAATGGTCAGGATAATGTTTTTTGATATAAGAGACGATAAATTCGTCTGATTTTTTGTCAGTTTCGGTGACGGGATCAATCAGGCCCTTCATTTCGATCTGATGAACCTGGCCGTATCCGGCGCGCAGGATTTCACCAGCCTTGAGGGCCATGGTTTTTACTTCATCAAGAGTGGGTGACATGATACGGATAATTCTTTCTTTTGTTTTATGATCAACGGGTTGATTGTAGCCGTCCTGACTCGAGACGGCAAGGGAGGCAATGCGGCGATGGACAGGCCTGCTCACCAACAAAGCGGGATACTCACCTGCACTGCACAAAGCGCAGCGCGGTGCAAGTGTCCCCCTGGGTCAGCATGACGAAAGACGTTTTTATAGCCTTGCCCTGCGCGGATACCCATCTCCCCCGAGAGTGACATTTTCCGGCCTGTCCGTCCATACCCCCGCCTGCCTTGACCCGCACTTCGGGCAGGTACCCTGCGCCGTGACGTTGTACTCACGAATGGTGTACCCCAGGCGCGCGATCAAC
>CAYQTY010000407.1:0-2441 GCA_964420535.1 uncultured Leptolinea sp.
TACCGGCCAGAAAGTTACTGTTGGGCCGCCTTTCTATGAGCGCGCAGCAGGACCTTTGTTTGCCGCCCTTATCTTCTTAATGGGTGTTGCGCCCCTTTCTGCGTGGGGGCATTCCACTGCCCGAACCATGGGCAAACGATTGATCATCCCCGCGCTTAGTCTGGTTCCGGTGATCGTATTCATTCTGGCATCAGGAATACGTTCCATTGCCGCGATCATTGGACTGGGTTTTACCGAGTTGGTGGTTCTGGTAATTTTGTATGAATTGCATTGCCTGGTATCCGCCCGTTGCAGGCGGACGGGTGTTCCGCCGGTCGTTGCCATCTGGCAGGTGGTCAGCGCGAACCGCAGACGGTATGGCGGATACATCATCCATATCGGTGTTGTGATGATGGCTCTGGGAGTCATCGGAATTGAATTCTTTCAGACGGAAACTCAGGGAACCATTGCCCGCGGTCAGAGTATTGACCTGGGTTCCTACTCCTTTACCTACCGTGACCTGGCTAATTTTGACACTCCGGACGGCCGGAATGTCGCCCGTGCCGTCATCAATATCAAAAAAGGTGACCGTGTTCTTGGCGAAGTTTACCCGCGCCGCGATTATTATTACCAATCCCAGCAGCCCGTCACCGTGCCCGGCGTGCTCAGTTCTCTGGAAGAAGACCTGTATGTGGTTCTGGTTGACTGGCAGCCCATCAGTTCACAGGGGGCTGCGTATAAGATCTACCGGAATCCTCTGGTCGCGTGGTTGTGGATAGGTGGACTGGTATTCATGCTGGGAACCCTGGTGGCAGCCTGGCCCGACCTCAAAATGGATCGGGAACGATTGGTCCGGATGGCGGCGCGCCAGGCACGGGAGGAAACCGGGAGATGAAACGGTCATCTTTACTTCTATGTGGTCTAATTATTTCGTTGGCCGGTCTGTTGACATACCAGCCGGTTATTGCCCAGCAGCCAACCCCTTCTGACGATGAAGTCAACGCGCTCGCGCGGCAATTGTATTGCCCGGTGTGCGAAAATACCCCGCTGGATGTTTGTCCGACCAAAGCCTGCGCCCAGTGGCGCGAGATGATCCGGGATAAGATGGTGCTGGGTTGGTCTGAGGATGAAATAAAGGAATACTTCGCCCAACAGTACGGTGAACAAGTTTTGTCGTCCCCGTCTATCGATGGGCCCAACCGGATGATCTACATTGTGCCTTTGCTTTTATTTTTAGCCGGTGGATTGTTCTCTGTTTTATATATCCGTTCGCTGCGCAGACGGACATCACCGGCGGATGTTGCGAAGCCGGAAGAACTACCGCAAAATGATCCGTATCTGGCCAGAGTGGAAGAAGAGCTGGCCAGTCGAAAGAAGCATTGAAGGGCGGTATTGACATGGGCAATCTGAACAGTGAAACCTCTAATCAAAAACGCCAGCCGATCTGGTTTGTAGCTTTTTGTTTTCTCGTACTGGCAGGCTTTATCGGGTTGATCGCTGCCGGATACCTGCGAACAACCTCGGGCGCGATCACCAATGGATCAAAACTCCCTGATTTCCAGTTGACAACATTTAACCGGCATACCTACAAAACGGCAGAGCTTGCAGGCACAGTGGTTGTGGTCAACTTCTGGGCTTCATGGTGCCAACCTTGCCAGGAAGAAGCGGCGGCATTGGAAAAAGCCTGGCAGAAATATCGTGACGGAGGGAAGGTACAGTTCCTGGGTGTGGATTATATGGATACCGAAACCCGGGCGCTTCAATACCTGTCAGCCAATCCGGCTTCGTATCCCAATGGACCGGATGCCGGGGGGCGGATTTCTGCCGTCTTTAGAGTGCGTGGTGTTCCTGAAACTTATATCTTTGACCGTAACGGGATACTGGTGTATTCCCTTAAAGGACCGTTTTCTTCGAGTGAAAATATCACACAGATTATTGATCCGCTGTTAATAGAGGATTGACCATGGATACCGGATCCCTGTTACTCATAACAGCCATTATCGTACTGGCGATATTTTTTGTCTCCCGGCCGTTTTACTCAACTGGTCCAACCGGACACTCAATTGCGACCACTGGAAGTTCGGACCCCGATTACGAACTTTCTGAATTAATGGTGGAAAAAGAACGCCTGCTATCCGCCCTGCGTGATCTGGATGCGGATCATGATCTCGGGAAAGTGCCGGAAGCTATCTATTATGAGCAGCGTGACAGATTGTTGCGCGAAGCTGCCCTGAATTTGCGGTCAATCGATGATCTCGAACATATTTCTTCTACCAATGATTTTCAGATTCCCCGTGCAGTCGATCCTGGGGTAAAAACTGCCCATCCAGAAAAATGGGATGAAATTGAGGAACAAATCGCCGATCGCAGGCGGAAGCGGAGTGAAAAGTCGGCGGGTTTTTGCCCGCACTGTGGAAGAGTTTTGCAAAAATCCGATTATTTTTGCCCCTCCTGCGGAGCGA
>CAYQTY010000407.1:2451-2745 GCA_964420535.1 uncultured Leptolinea sp.
AAGTATAAAAACACCGGCTATGTTGACTCGCATCCTGTCCATCCGTTTTTTCTCCTTCCGAACTTTTACAGGCACGGTGGCTCTAGGGGCGGGTCTCGTATTTATTGCCGGTTGCACGGGCCCCATGATTCAAGATATTACTCCACCGCGAAGCCTTCAATCTACTCCTCAGGCGGCGTCATCCATTTTCGGAGTGGTGGATATATCCCCTCTTCTGCCGCCAGATCCGGAGGCCGGGAAGAGAATATACACGGAGGAATGCGCTCCCTGCCACGGCAACAGCGGTATGGGTGA
>CAYQTY010000408.1:0-2714 GCA_964420535.1 uncultured Leptolinea sp.
TTGCCGCATCACCGGTGATGGTCACCGTGAAATTGATGGTATTCGGGAACGCGATGACCGCCGAATCTGCGCTGAATGTCACCGCCTCGGCCCGCCGCGCGGGAGCCATAGTGAAAAATTGAAGCATCGCGGCCATCAGGAAAATGAATCGCATGGGTCCTCCGGAACTCCAATCCCAAAAATCCAATCCGTCCACCGGTTTATGATTAAGAATACTACGAAAGAATTTCGGACGCAGCAGCGTGTGTAAGAAAAAACCCCCACGGCTGATAACCGCGGGGGAGAAAGTTGACGAATGATTCTTTCGCCGGGGATTATTGGCTGGCTTGCGCCATATCTTTCAGGTATTTTTCACGGTTGGCCGGGCGGGCAGTCTTACCGCTGCTGGTCTTGACGATCCACTTCTTCGGCACCAGGTATACTTGCCGCAGCGCCACGGCGGACCCTTTGGTGACGGTCTTGCGGATCTCATTGGCGATGGCGTCCTTTTCCGCCGGGTCTTCGGTATCCACCTCGGCTACGATCACCACTTCTTCCGTGCCACTCTCATCATTGAACACGCCGAATGCCACTAACCGGCCGGGATGCACACCTTTGACTTCCATCGCCAGTTGTTCCAGATCTGCGGGGTAGACGTTCTTGCCGCCGACGATGATCAGGTCTTTTTTGCGCCCGGTGACGAACAACTCACCGTTCAGGGTGTAACCATAATCGCCGGTCATATACCAGCCGCCGTCAACAAAGGCTTTTTTCGTGAGGTCGTCACGGTGGAAGAAGCCGGTGAGCATGCAATCGGATTGCATCGCGATCTCCCCGATCTTGCGGTCGGGCAGCAATTGGCCGTCGGTGCCGTACACGCGCACCCGGGTATTGCTGATCGGCACGCCGGATGACAGCATACGGATCGATTGGCGGCCGTCCACTGCCGGCCGGGCTTCCCAGTCGATCTGCACACCTTCAAGATCCACTTCATCCACGCTCATCGGATAGCCGAAGCCCGACTGAGTGATGGCAAAAGTGTTTTCGGCCATGCCGTAGCTGCTAGCCAGTGCCGCCGGGTTCAGCCCATAGGCGGTGAACCGGGCGGTAAATTTTTCATGGGCAGGCACGCGCACCGGCTCAGAGCAGTTGATCACCCCACGCCAGGATGACAGGTCGATGCCTTCCAGGTCGCGGTCGCGAATCTTCTCGGCGCTGAACACAAAGGCGAAGTTCGGCAGCCAGGTGAGTGTGCCTTTATAGCGGGTGACGGATTGCAGCAGGCGGTACGGCCCGCGCACCCAGTCAAACGGCGACATCATCACTACTTTAATGGCGTACAACACCGGCATCAGGAAGCAGGCGATGAGGCCCATATCGTGGTACAACGGCAGCCAGGAGATGATCACATCGTCGGCGGATGCCTTAATGGTTTTAGAATAACAATCCAACTGGTTGAACACGCTGCGGTGTGAGAGCGCGATGCCTTTTTGCAGCCCGGTGGTGCCGGAGGAATGCTGCAGGAGCACCACATCTTCGGGCTGACGGGTCATGCCACCCAGAATAGCAAAATCGGGCTCAAGCGGGGTATCGTTGCCGGTAAGGATGACCGCGCGGACGGAGTCACCTTCGTGCAGAGCCGAGCGCACCTCATCCTCAAATTCCGGGTAAGTGACGATCGCCGCCGGGCGGGAGATTCCCACCAGTGATGACAGATCCGACCGGTACCGGTCAGGTGACAGTTTTTCCGTAAGGTACGGAAGGATGGACGGGATGGCGCCGTGGATTATGGCGCCCCAGTAGGCGTATACCAGTTCAGTGGAATGCTGCATGATCATTACGATCACTTCGCCGGGTTTAATTCCATTCTCACGGTAGAGCGCGGCCCATCCAGCCGCCCCTTTCAACAGGTCGCGGTAGGTAATGGCGACGTCATCTTTGCCGGCGAACTGCACAACCAGGCTTACCTGATCGGGGCGGTTATCATAATGATCTTTTAGGGTGGTTGTGAAATTACGCATATAAAGTTTTCCTGCCTTGAAACCGGAATTTTTTGATTCCAGAGGTTTGAAATGTATTCCCGCGAGGGTCGTCAGCGCGCGGAACGGGCTAATGATACCGCAAATAATTATTTACGCGCCCTGCTCCTCTCCCCATCGGGGAGAGGTTGGGTGAGGGGCGATCCCGCCCGATCATTGACCTGGTTTCATTGGATGATTTTAGACCATTATTAGGTGCGGTCAACGCACCATCATCTGCCGGGAAACAATCGAGTCCATTGGTTGAATGCCCCCGGATGGGGATTCAAATAACCCTGCATTTCCGGCGGAAGGCCGGTATGACGTTTGCCGGATGTGTTTATCGCCCGGCTGGCCATGGTGGGTTGCCCGCGCTTACTCGTCCTCACTGAATCATTCCGCGAATAATGTCAGCGTATGGGCGTTCACCACCATCCTATACAGGCGCAATGGACAAAATTCCGGCAGGGTTGATGCCGGCGGGAGAATATCTTATCCATAACAATTCCATATCGTTCCCGCCGCATCAACCGCGGGACGGCAGAATGGAGTTTATGTCCACTGATTATGTCTCGAATTCAATGGCAGGAATGTCTATTTTAGATTAGCCATATTCAGGCTGGCCATGGTGGGTTGCCCGCGCTCAATCTCAGGTGGAATAATTCCAAATGGAAATATCCCCGGATTCTACGTCGTCTAATTTATCAAAGAAAGAAA
>CAYQTY010000409.1:0-2687 GCA_964420535.1 uncultured Leptolinea sp.
GTCTAGGTCTTGATGGTGATCAGGCTCAAATGATGGGTGCGGTATTCACCAATCAGTCTGCTCAGGAAAGAAACAACCTGCTTTCCCGGGCAAGTGTAGCCAGCAATGTGGCCAATAATATGGTTTCCCTGTGGGGCATGAATTCTTCTAATGCTCAGAAATTCGGCATGGAAGTCGGTGGCATGTCTCAATACAAACAGGGTATCTATGCCGGCGCCTCCCAATTTGACGCCTCATCTATGAACCAAATGATCGAGAAGGATTGGAGTATGCCTGGTCAGGGTCGGTTGCCTTTCTACATGGCCTCTGGCGAAATAGGCGAAACCGGTTATCTCAAGGGTAAATTAACTGGTAGCCCTCTTTTCACAAATTCGATGGGCATAGGCAATCCTGGAGGCACTACAAGGGATCCCGTAACCGGAGAACAGGTCGCAACTGGACTTACAGGTGCAGAAGTGGCCGCTTCAATCTTCGGATCTGATTGGGCGTCCAACTCCACCATTAATAGCATGGTCAATGGAATCACTCTGGATGGTGTGAATAGTCCATTCACCGGCCAGGCGGTTCAACTCCGTGGCCTGTCTGCTTTGAATTACATGCAGGCACAACGCGGGTACGAGCAGCAGCAGGTCAATATTCAGCAGCAACAGGCCGGCATGAATATGAACTATGCCTTCACCACCGGCATTGGCCTGGGTAATTACAACACGATCAACCCTCAGACCGGACAACCTTTCCAATTGGCTGCTGGTGGTATGTGGGGCGTCCAGGATGCCATTATGTACCTGAACTGGAATCAACAGGAATGGAGTCTGGCATCTCAACAGCGCCAGATGGCTATGCAGTCTTCTCAATTTTATGAAAACATGGCTGTTCAGAATAAAGGTACAGAGGTCAATAGGGAATACTCCATTCAAAACTGGAATTTCCAGGATGAAACCCGGGATCTCCAGTGGGGATGGAAACAAGAGGATTACGCGGAAAACAACAGGTTTATGACCGGGCGCCAGCGCAAAATCGCTGAACGCCAACAAAAACGCGACACCATCATGCACGGCATCGAGGGTGAGCAGATCGATTCTCAACGGGACCAGCAAAAGGAAAACTGGAAACTCGAAGACGAGCGGTTTGCCCTGCAGAAGAAACAGTTCGAAGAACAGAAGAAAATGCAGCAGGAATCCCTGGATAAACAAAGGGAATTCTTTGAGGAACGCAAGACACTGGAAGTCCAGCAGCGGGATCTTCAACGCGCCATGTGGGTTGAACAGATGACTCTTCAACAGCAATCTATTCAAATCCAGGCCGAGTATGCTGCTCAGAACTTCGAACTTCAAAAGATCACTATCGGTTTGCAGCAAGCCCAGGCTGAATACGCTGCCCGGACCCGGGAATCACAACAGGCAATTCAGGACGAAGCCAACGCCACGACCACTTCCGCCTGGAATATGTGGACCATAACCGGCGAAGCTATTGTTGCGATCACCCAAAAGGCGATTGAACTCAAGAATGTCGTGAGTAGCATCAACGTCGGTTCAAACAGTGTGGCTCCGGAAGGGTATGAATACAACCCGGATGGCACATACACAAAACGAGCAACCGGTGGCCGGTTCGCTGCTTACGAAGATATGCTTGTAGGTGAGAATGGTCCCGAAAGAGTAACGTTCGATCGGAGCGGTTCGGTAACTCCCGGTGGATCATGGAACCCCTGGAATCAGAGCGTTCTGAATTCGGAACAGGCAGCCAGTGGTAGTGGCCAGCCGATCAAAATTGTCTTGAATGTTGGTAACCAACGCCTTGGTCAATTTGTCGTTGATCAGATGTCCAGGGAAATCGACGTTTAGCCTTATGCTTCCTTCTAATTATTTGAGGATACCGTGAAGTGAATAAGTGCGTAGAAAAAAGTTTCGAAGAACAAAGAATTTTTACCTAAGAATGACAATAAAAAGGAAGTTGGGAATTTGCCCAACTTCCTTTTTTTTATTTACTCGAGATTACCTTTCGCATATTTCATCAATATACGGTTCTTCCTCGTCATTATTTCTTAAGTAGCTAAAAAAGTGTAAATCCGATTCTGGCTTTATTCCCGGAATAGAGCCATAAAGAGTTATCGTTTTTGCTTCCTTATCAATTGTAAGCTTCCCGTTACCGGCTTGTGAAATTCTTTTATCCGCGACCTTCCAGATCAGAGTTTTTGTTTTCAATAATTTTTCCATATCGCCTTTGCGTTCACTTCCCTGCTTAAAGTTGAAAACTTGTAGAGTGTAGTCATATCCATAGCCAAATCCGACTGTGAAATTTCCGCTTCCAGTGTCTTCATTGACGTCAGTATCAATGTCCACTCCAATCGCGAGCTCAGGGTATCCCTTTTTAATTTTGTCGCTATCGACAGTGATTTCATCAGGGATATCACGCATTGTAAATACGACGGTTAAATAACTACCCTTAAGAGTGGAGGACACAGAAAGGATATCCAGGTATCCAGGTATCGATTCATCTGGACTGCCAAAAACTGTATTGTCTGACTTGCAAACTGGTTCCGGAGTGGCCGTGGCCGTTTCTGTTGGAAGAGGTGTTTCGGTGGGAGTGGGGGTGTAAGTTTCTGTAGGAGTTGCGGTTTCTGTATTTGTTGGTGTTAATGTAGGTGTATCCGTTGGAGTGAAGGTTGATGTGACTGTTGGCGTATGGGT
>CAYQTY010000410.1:0-2646 GCA_964420535.1 uncultured Leptolinea sp.
GGGAACACGAAGCATGCCATCCGTCATGAAAAGGTAAGTCTTCAAGGCTTTTTCAAAGTCAGCCCAGGTCTTGATGGTCGTGTAATCAATACCGGCTTTTCCCAATAATTCGGTGTTGTAATACATGACGGTGGCGCCCACGTGGCTGGGAGCGGCATACAGTTTTCCATCTTTGCTGACCATATCCAGGATCGGGGTGATCAGATCTTTGGAATATGGTTTGGTATAAGGATTCAGGTCCAGGAATTGGACTTCGCCGTTCATGAACATCGGCCATTTTCCCATTTCGACATCGGCGATATCCGGAACGCCTTCACCGGCAAGCTGGGCGGCATACAGTTTATCGTGCAGAGAAGCCCAATCATAGAAAACAGGGACGATCTTTACGGGCTTGTCAGGATGTTCTTTATTCCAGGTTTCAGACATGCTGACAAAATAGTCCAGGTGCTGCTGGATAAAAGACCACATGGTGATCTCGGTGGGTTTGACATCAGCCACGGGAGCGGCAGCCTGCACAGGGAGCGCCGGAGCCAGTCCGAGGATGAAACCCACGATCAAAATAATTGAGAACAGCTTTGTCTTCATATAACAAAATCCCTTTCCTTGATTGAAATTTGGTTATCCACTACCGTTCTGTCAACCATACACACATTTCGTTTTCGCCACGGTTTCCCCAGTGGCTGTATGGGATCAACTTAATTTGTTGTGACGCGTACACACTTTGCCGGGAGGAATACAGAGTTTTTTCCCATCCTGATTCCACAACCTTACAACCCGGGGCGGTAAGTACCGGCATTTCACCTTCAAGCCAGTTCACATCTTCTTCAGAAAATTCAACGCTTGCCGGTAACCGTAAAGCACTAAGCGGTCCGACATTGTCCGTTCCTTCCGCGCAATAAATACCAGGCCCTCTTTGCACACATACTTTCCCAGAAAGGGCTGAAACTGAAGGATGAGCTCGAAGCACCCGAATCAAAGGTTGAAGGGAATAGGAGTATTGTTTTTTTCCACCGGGATGATGGATGGAAAAATATCCGTCTTCGGGTTCTTCGAATTGATTGCCGGCGAGCAGAGAATTTTCAGGAAGCCGTAGAAAAATATCGATCGGGCCGCCATCTATGGTCAGTGTATAGTTGTCACAGCTACGCGAGAGTTTTACATATAAACCTCCTTTTTCAAATGAGGAACCGATGTGAGACAGGATATACAAACGGTCAGCATCCATCGCGTAAATCCAACCGCGCAGAGATGCCAGTATCCTGGCAAGGTTGGGCGGGCAACAGGCAACACCAAACCATTTTTGCCTCTGTGTTTTCACGTGTGACAGCATCGGGTTGTTCTCGATGGTTTTCGGGTTGACCTCAAGCGGATTTACATAGAAGAAATGCTTGCCATCATTCCCGATACCGGAAAGGACTGTGTTGTATAACGCCTTTTCCCAGATGTCATAACAGGATGTTTTTTTAGTCATGAGCCACATGCGTGACGATAGAAGCATCAATCCAATTGATGCGCAGGTTTCAGAGTAATTAGAATTAGATGGTAGATCAAAATCACTGGTAAAACGCTCCCCGGTTCGAGCCGCCCCGATCCCCCCGGTGACATACATCTGCCGGGTGACGACATCGTCATATAAGCGCTCACACGCCTTTTTCAACTCACCTTCGCCAGAGAGTCGAGCCAGATCAGCCATCGCGCTGTACAGGTACATCGCCCTGACGGCATGCCCGGTAGCGGTCATTTGTTCACGGACCGGTTTATGAGCCAGGAAATAATCCGCGCCAAACTCAGCCATCTCAGGGAAGATGTACGTATGCCCTTCCCTGGCGCATTCTTCACCGAAAATGTATTCGCCCGTACCGCGCTCATTGATGAAGTACCCGGCCAGATTCAAATAGCGTTCATTATGGATTGCGCCATAAAGACGGATCAAAGCCAGTTCAACTTCCGGATGCCCCGGGTAGCCACGCTTCTTTCCCGATCCGAATGTCAAATCTATCAGGTCGGCGAAGCGGCAGGCAGTATCCAGCAGCGTTCTTTTGCCGGTTGCGTCAAAATGGGCTACAGCCGCTTCAAACAGGTGTCCGGCACAATACAATTCATGCCCTTCCATCAGGTTGGTCCAACGGCGATCCGGTTCTACCGAGGTGTAGTAAGTATTCAAATACCCGTCAGGCTGCTGCGCGCGGCTGATCAAGTCAACAGCCTGGTCACATAGTTCCTCCAAATCCGGGTTTCTATCCATGGAAAGGCAGTAGGAAACAGCCTCGATCCATTTGTACAGATCGGTATCGATAAAAACCGGACCGTAATGTGATCCATTTGAAAGACCTGCCGCGACCTTGAAGTTTTCGATACAGTGGCTCTTTTCGGCGTTTTCAACACGGTCATTAAGGATTTCCCACATATGGGGAAGAACAACATTTTTAATAAGGCCAAACTTTTTTGACCATAAAGGATCATCGAGCCTGACGCAGTTTACCGGTATGAAATTCATTTGGAACCTTTGAAATCCTGGGAGAATTTAATAGAAAACGTTTACTGTTTTAGTATCGCAGAAAACGTTTACCGAGTCAATAGAAAACGTTTACTCATGATGTTTGTCGCGGTTTTAAATGACAATCGCCGCAGGTTAAGATGAAAAAG
>CAYQTY010000411.1:0-2634 GCA_964420535.1 uncultured Leptolinea sp.
GACAGCCAATTAATGGCTGGTTGAAGGAGGCGGCGATGTGGAAAAAAACTTTTCCCGGTCTATTGTTGGTGATATTTCTTTTGATGACAAATTTTGTTCCGGTGCAGGCTGACGGCATCATCATTCCCGAGCCTCCCATATGTAACCCGATCACCTGCCCCAGACCGCCCATCTCACAAACACCACTGACAGTGAAAGAACACATTGTCACAGTGAAAATAAAAGACCAGTTGGCGGTCACCCATGTTGACCAGACCTTCGTCAATACCGGAAACTCAACCGTAGAAGGCACGTATATCTTTCCGCTGCCGTCTGACGCTGTTGTGCAAAACTTCACTTTGTGGGTTGCCGGAAAGCCGGTGAATGGAAAGATCCTGTCTGCCGAAGAAGCCCGCCGGACATATGAAGATATTGTTCGCAGTATGCGTGATCCCGCTCTGCTGGAATACATGGATCGCGGCGCGGTGCAGGCTAGCATCTTTCCTATTGATCCTGGTGAAAGCCGCCGTGTGGAACTGGAATATTCCCAGGCTCTTTCCGCGGAAGCCGGCCTGGTTAAATATACCTACCCGTTGAACACAGAAAAATTCTCCGCTGAACCGTTGGAAAAAGTTTCAGTTACGGTTGAAATTGAAACGGGGCAGCCCATTCGCGCGGTTTACTCACCCTCTCATGAAGTTGACATTATGCGTACGGATGAAAACAACGCAACCGCCAGTTTCGAAGCGGGTGACAATAAACCGGATGCCGACTTCGACCTTTTCTATTCCTACGGTGACGAAGAAGCGTTGCACCTGTTCACCTTTCGTGACGGGCGCGATCCTTCCGATCCGGATGGCTTTTTCCTGCTTCTCGCCGCGCCGAGACCGGGGATAGAGATGGAACACACTGTCAAGGATATTTTGCTGGTCATCGACCGCTCAGGCAGCATGGAAGGTGAAAAGATGCGCCAGGCAAAATCCGCGGCGAAATATGTGTTATCACATCTGGGAGAATCTGACCGGTTTCACGTCACCACCTTCAGCAGCGGGGTGGAACAATTCGCGCCCGGTCTCTCCCCGGCTGCCGATGCTCCCGAAGCCGTCGATTGGGTGGATTCGATCAGCGCGGGAGGCAGCACGGATATTAATCGCGCGCTGCTGAGCGCCGCCGATGCTGCTGACGTTGAACGCCCCGCGTACCTGCTTTTCCTCACGGACGGGCTGCCGACTGTTGGCACCCGTGACAGCCAACGAATTCTGGCCAACTTTAAAGATGTCGCGGGCGAAAACATCCGCATTTTCCCGTTCGGCGTCGGGTATGACGTAGATACCCTGTTATTGGATTCCCTCAGCCAGAACCACCATGGCGCCAGCACGTATGTCAAACCCGAGGAAGATCTTGACGCCATCCTGTCCGGTTTCTATGAAAAAATCTCCACACCTGTTTTGACCGATCTTTCATTGGAAATCGCGGGGATCAAGACATACGATGTCTATCCGCAGCCCCTGCCTGACCTGTTCCAAGGATCTCAACTCATTGTAACCGGCCGTTACCATAACGGCGGCAAAGCGGATATCCGTCTGAAAGGCAAAGTGAACGGGGATCCTCAAATATTCCGGTATGACAATATGGCATTCACGGAGGAAAGCCCGTCCACCTGGACACCGGAATCGAGCCTGCCCCGTCTCTGGGCGGCGCGCAAGATTGGATCGTTGTTGAACAGCATCCGGCTCGAAGGCGTGGATAAAGAGACGGTTGACCAGATCGTCAAATTGAGCATCCGTTACGGGATCGTCACACCCTATACATCATACCTGGTAACCGAACCACCTGCCCTGGGCGCAATCGAACAGGAACGTCTATCGACTCAAACCTTTGGAGAGATGAAAGGAGCCGCGGCAGCTCCATCCTTTGGTGCGGATGCTGTTCAAAAAGCGGAAGGACAAAATCGTCTGGCGCAATCGGAAGCGGCCCCGGCCATTACATCAGATGCCAGCCAGACCATTAGAAACGTTGGTTCGCGTACCTTTGTCCTGAGAGATGGCATCTGGACGGATACCGCCTATGACCCCGAAACGATGACCGCTAAAAAGATCAAATTCCTCTCGGACGAGTATTTTGACCTGTCACGCACAAATCCGACACTTGCGTCCTATCTATCGCTGGGAACACAGGTTCTTGTGGTTGACGGGCGTACTGTGATCCAGATAATTGAGTAGTCAGCGTACCGGTTGACGGAATATCTTCCTCCAGAAAGCGCTCCACAGGGCTTTTCGCAGGGCTGCTCCGGCAGCCTTGCTCGTTTCATCGTCATAATCCGGTTCCGGGCTGTATAGCGCGTTATACAGCCTGGTTTTGAATAACGAAATGACCTGAACTGATTCCGGCATTATCGTTAATAGGTCATCCAGCATTTCATACGGCGTCTGGAGGGTATCCGGAACCATACGGAAAAGCTTTGCCAGATTTGCCAGTCGCACATATTGCTTGCCCGCTTCTGGCAGGCTGGTATACCAGTCCCAGCGAGCCAGCCAACCCGGCACAGGCCAGTGTAAAAAGGCAAGCCATTTCATGAATAGGCGTGAGAGCCGTGGTGGTCTTATCCAAATACCCTTCCTGAATCCCAACCATATCCCCGCGCCGCAAACTAGT
>CAYQTY010000412.1:0-2597 GCA_964420535.1 uncultured Leptolinea sp.
AACCGGCACCGGCAGAAGAACCTGCAACCAAAGACTGCCCCTATTGCCAGACCGCTATACCGGTTAAAGCCACCCGCTGTCCGCATTGCACGTCTCAATTATGAATTTATTGTAACCAATTTCCCGCCGGAGAATTTTCCGGCGGGATTGTTATTTCTAAAACAGGAGCAACAAAATGACAGATCTCTGGGTAACAACCGCCTTCGGCTTTGAAGGGTATAAGATCGCCCGCCATATGGGTGTGGTTCGCGGCATCACCGTCCGGTCACGAAGTATGCTGGGGAACCTTGCCGGCAGCATCCAGACCATTTTCGGCGGCAATATCAGCATCTACACTGAATTATGCGAACACGCCCGCTCCGAAGCGTTTGACCTGATGGTGCAGCATGCCCGCGCGATGGGCGCCAATGCCATTATCGGGATGCGCTATGACGCCAATGACGTGATGGAAGGTGTCACGGAAGTTCTGGCTTATGGAACAGCCGTTGTGATCGAAACAGCCTGACAATGCCTCCCGATGGTTAACCCTCCTTACAGACATGTGGATTGTATGTTGAGGTAGAATCGAAAATAATTTCGGTTTTCACTTCTTGGAGTAGTTAGATCACTCCAAATTTATCCCTGGCAGGAGAAGCAGATTTAATGATCACTAAACGCAAACAAATTTTACTAACCAATGATGACAGTATTAAATCGCCGGGGTTGTGGGCGGCTGCCGAAGCCCTTTCCACTATCGGGTATGTGACCATCGCCGCGCCCCGTGAACAGGCCAGCGGTATGGGACGCAGTATCCCCTCCAGTTCAGATGGCAAGATCACACAGACAGAATTGCATATTGGAGATCAGGTCTGGGACGTCTATGCCGTGGGCGGCACCCCCACCCAAACCGTGCAACACGCGGTACTGGAGATCATGCCGGTCAAACCGGATCTGGTGGTTTCGGGCATCAATTACGGCGAGAATGTAGCCTCAGACCTGACGGCATCCGGCACATTCGGCGCGGCACTGGAAGGCGCTTCTCTGGGGATCCCATCCCTGGCGACCAGCCTGCAACTGAAGAATGTGGCAGTTGACTACCTGAGCCATTCGATGGATTTTGACTTTACCATAGCCGCGCACTTTACACGGCTGGTGGCTCAGTTTATGCTGAGCAAACCGCTGCCGGAAGACGTAGATTTGTTCAATCTTGTCATTCCGTACGATGCCACCCTGGATACCCCGGTGCGGGTGACGCGCATGTCAAAGACGCGCTATTTTATTCCTTCATCGAAGAGGGTAAAAGAGAAGTGGGAAGAAAACTCCAAAATGGATTTCTCCACGCTCACGGTTAACGAAGAAACAGAACCCGGGACGGATGTTCACGCGATGATCAAAGAGAAGGTGGTGTCCGTCACCCCGTTAAGCCTCGATATGACCTCACGCGTGTCACTTGCCGATCTTGATGCAGATATGCACCAGTCGTTTGGCGGGTAGGAAACACAATACTCATCTAAAAGCCCTGACGGGCTTTTAGGTCCGTCACCAAAATAAGAACACCTGCCTGTGTTGCAATAACACAGGCAGGTGTATTAAATCACTCAAATGAGATAATACCTAAATATTGAACCGGATGTTCAGAATATCGCCATCCGCCACAATGTATTCTTTACCTTCCAACCGCAGACGGCCTTTACCTTTGGCTTCGTTCATCCCGCCCAGGGTCATCAGGTCATCATACGAAACCACTTCGGCGCGGATGAAACCCTTCTGCAGGTCGGAGTGAATTTCACCGGCCGCTTCGGGGGCGGTGGCGCCGCGGTGGGTCGTCCACGCGCGGACTTCATCAGGTCCTACCGTGAAGAAGGATTGCAGACCGAGCAGGTCATAAGATAACTTGATCATGCGGTTCAGGCTGGGTTCAGTGATGCCGTATTCCTGCAGGAACATCTCCGCTTCTTCCGCAGGCAACTGGGCGATATCCATTTCCAGTTTGGCCTGCAGGGCGACTACCTGGCTGTGGGCATGGTCATACGTGAAGACCGGTTCCTTTTGCCCTTCGGAAAGGTTCATCACAACTAGAACGGGCTTGCGGCTTAAGAAACCGAACCCGGCCAGCATTTTTTCTTCTTCTGCGGAAAGCGGCAGATCGCGCAGTAATTTATCCTGTGACAACTGCTCGTGGAAGCGGTTGAACAGCTCTATCTCGCGGTCGATGACAGCCTTGTCACGCCCGGCGCCTTTTTTCTTTTCTTCCGCCAGTTTCTCCAACCGGCGCTCCACGGCGATCAGGTCATTCAGCAGGAATTCCGAATCCATGGCGGCCAGGTCGCGCAGCGCGTCGACAGACCCGTTGGGATGCGGCACATTCTCATCTTCAAAGCAGCGCACCACATGGATGAACCCGTCCATCTGGGTAAGGTTGTTCAACAATGTTCCTGAAATGCCGCTCTTACCGGCGCTGCCATCCAACCCGGCGATATCGGCATAGGTTACTTTGGCGTAGATGGTTTTCTTGGGTTGGAACATCGCCGAGAGTTTATCCACCCGGGTGTCCGGCACGTCAACCACGGCGGTATGTACTTCAATTTTGCCGGTGATGCCGGTGGGCTGGGTGGCGC
>CAYQTY010000413.1:0-748 GCA_964420535.1 uncultured Leptolinea sp.
GTCATCACTTTTATTATAGCTATCAGATTTGATAGATACAGTATGGCTTGACGGATGCCGATAATACTTATAGAGTTACGTATGATGAATCACCGTTACTTGATGAAGATATTTTTGGCGGGCGTACTGGCTTCAGGGCTGATACTGTCACCGCTTAATGCCGCGCGGGTATTCAGCGCCACCTTGATCGATGAAATACCTGTGGCAGTCACCGAAGCCAGCCAGCCAGAGCAAGCCACACCTGAAACCGAAAGCCAGCCGCCCGTTTCTGACGCCACACTTGAACCGGTTGAAACGGCTGAGCCGGTGGTTGACCCGTCCACGCCTGAACCACCCAACCCGGTCACGGAAGAAGTGACGACTCCCGCGGAGACCCCGGCTCCTGAAGAAACAACCGTTCAACCTATTACGGAAACCGTTCCATCGCCCGTCGATGAAACACCGCAGCCGGTAAGTATCGATGCTGACACACAGCCGGAAATGACAGAGCAACCCGCGGACGTTATACCGGAAGATAGTACTCCCCATCCGGTTGTCACCGAAACGGAAATTGTTCCAACAGATACCTCGCTCGCGCTGGAAACACCGGTTACAACTCTCACTCCTGAACCCGAACCGGAAATAGAAGAAGCCGTAGTCCCGACTACATCACCAATAGTGGCAGGAAAAGTCCTGATCCAATTGAAGAGCGGGATGAGCGCCGAAGAAATGACCGCCGATTCGGTCGGCCTGGCTGAACGATTGACCG
>CAYQTY010000413.1:758-2592 GCA_964420535.1 uncultured Leptolinea sp.
GGATTTGACCGCCAAAGATTCCGGGACCGCGTACGGCGCGCTGCTGGTAGATGTCCCTGCCGGACAGGAGCTGGAGACAGCCGCGCTTCTACAGTCAACCAGCGGGGTGGTCTACGCCCAACCGGTCTATACCGCGTCCGCTCTCGGACTGGTTCCAAATGATCCGTTTTATTCCTTACAATCCAACCTGGCGGCCATAAACGCGGAAGATGGATGGCAATATTTCACCGGGTCATCCGGCATTATTGTGGCGGTGATCGATACCGGCGTTGACCTCACCAGCGCGGATTTTGCCGGCCGGCTGGTGGAAGGATATGACTTTGTCAACTATGATTCCACCCCCATGGATGACAACGGTCACGGCTCGCATGTAGCCGGAATCATGGCGGCTACCGGCAATAATGATTTCGGCATTGCCGGGCTGGACTGGTCGGCGAAGATCATGCCGGTCAAGGTCCTTGACAGCACCGGGCATGGGTCAGACCTGAATGTGTACCGCGGTATTTTGTATGCCGTGGATCACGGCGCGAAGGTTATCAACCTGAGCCTGGGATTCAACGGGTATTCCTATCTGGTTGAGTGCGCGGTTAATTATGCGTACCAGCACGGGGTGACCGTAGTCGCTTCCAGTGGAAACACCGGCGGGAGCGTAACTTTTCCAGCCAATCTCCCCCATGTGATCGCGGTGGGTGCGGTAGATGACTGGGAGAATCGCGCGGTGTATTCCAATTATGGTGATGAAATTGACCTTGTTGCCCCGGGGAATAATATATTCTCGATGACAAATAGCGGGTTTTCCTACAAAACCGGAACGTCCATGGCCGCACCGCAGGTTGCAGGTCTGGCTTCGCTGCTGCGGGGGCTTCATCCACTGACAAACGATCAAACAGAGAGCATCATCAAAAGCGCATCCAAAGATCTGGGAACAACCGGATGGGATATGTATTTCGGGAATGGATTGATCCAGGTGCGAGAATCTATGGTCCAGTTGTACCTGTATTTGCGCGGTTATAACCAGTCAGAACCAGCCGAAGAGGACGAAAGTCCAACCGTTTACCCGACATTTAATCCAACAATGACCCCGACTATGACGCCTACACCCACGCTTCTGCCGTAATAAGAACTACAATCCCATTTCGGCAGAGAGTATCTCCCATTTTTTCATCTCTTCATCCAGTTTGTGCTGGATGTTGGTGAAGTTGGTCCCCAGTTCAAATACTTTTTGCGGGTCATCGGGGGGATTTTCCAGTTCTTTCCCGATGGATTCCAGTTCGTTTTCGAGGCGTGATATCTCGTCTTCCAGCTTTTGCATGGCTTCCTGCTGCTTGCGGCCGGGTTTCAGGGGTCTGGCATTGGTGTGCGCCGTTGATCCTGCCTTCGGAGCTGCTGCTTTTACCGATACATCTGCTTTTAGAGCGGCTTCCTTTTCCTGGCGGCGAAAGGCGGCATATTCGCTATAGCTTCCGGGGAAGACCTTCATGGTGCGTTCTTCCGGCATCACGTCCCATATCTGGGTCGAGAGCGCGTCAATCAGGTAGCGGTCATGAGAAACGAGCAGAATGGTACCGTCGAACTCCTGCAGGACATCCTGAAGGGCGTCCTGTGAAGCCAGGTCAAGGTGGTTGGTGGGCTCGTCAAGCAGCAGCAGGTTGGCGCCGCTCAAGGCCAGGCAAGCGAGGGCCAGCCGGCCACGTTCACCGCCGGACAGGTTCGAGACTTCCTTGAACACATCATCGCCAGTGAACAGGAATTTCGCCAGATAGTCGCGCACTTCACCGGGCAGCATTTTCGGTGAGTTGCGGTTGATCTCGTCCAGCAGGGTATTCTTTGGGTT
>CAYQTY010000414.1:0-2580 GCA_964420535.1 uncultured Leptolinea sp.
TGGCGCCGATAACAATATTCGCCCCGCCGCTCAGGATCAGAAAACCAATAATGGTCTTCACTGTCCCGGTGACAACCGCGTCAAAGGGTTTTTTTAATGAGATCAATCCAAACATGGCAATAAGGCCGACCAGTATGGCCGGTTTGCTCATGATCTGGACCAGAACATCCAGCACGGCATTCAGAATGTTCATGGGATGATCCTTTTGGAGTTAGCTTTTTTGCCTGGATACCAGTTCCATGTAAACCGGAACAAGCACGCCTTCAATCTCTTTCTCGTCAAACAGATTATGCACCTCAACCACCGGGGCTTCTTGTGCTTCCCGTAACCGCGGACCGAACTCGGTTGATGTGACGAACAGGTCTGGCCACATGGATTTCGCGGTACTAATATCGCCCACTTCCACCGAGAATTCGCGCTCGTCAACGCCGCTGCGTTTTAGCACCCGCTCAACCCCCATTTTAACCAGTAATCCACTTCCCAAACCCATTCCACAGATGGCAGCTATCTTGATCACAAATTTGCGGCTCCTTTCAGTGAAGAATTCTTTCGGCTACTTTGCCAGGATACCCAGAATAATGGCCAATACAGCCAGCGCCAGGGCTATCCACCCGCTGCGTTCGCGGCGCGACTTATCATCCATCATGCGCGGTCACTCCTTCCGGGACAACATCTGGTACTACTATTATAGTGAATAACGCAAGTCTAACCACCCACGGGGATGGAGTAAAACACATCGAGCAATTCAGCCGGGGTCCGGCAGTCTTTCAGTCTTTCTATGTTGCGGGCGTCGCTCAACACCGCGGCGAGTTCGGCCAACCCCTGAATATGTTGACGGCCGTCAATGGCGGCCAGCGCCACAACCAGCCAGACCGGGTCATTCTCCGCGTTTCCGAAATTCACCGGAGTGCTCAGTTTGATCACTGCCATACTGGCCTTGATCACGCCATCTTCAGGGCGGGCGTGCGGCAAGGCGATGCCGGGCGCCACCACGATGTAAGGTCCGAATTCGATCGCCACCCGGATCATGGCATCGGAAAACCTCTCTTCAGTAGCGCCGTCAGCATGGAAGAGCCGCCCGCAATAGTGTACGGCTTCCTGCCAGTTGTTCACCCGCACGTCCACGGCGACCAGCGGGGGGCGAAGCATTTCTCTGAGGTTCATAAATGCGTCACAATCCTCCCTGTTTCGCGTTCAGGATGTTAAGGGCTTCCTGCCGGTTGGCCGCCTGCATCAGACGCTGCCGTTTTTCCGGGTCAGACAATACGTCTGCCACGTCTTTCAACGCTTCAACATGCTGTCTGGCATCCACAGCCGCGATGGCAATAAGCAGGCGAACCGGATCATTTTCTTCATTCCCGAATGGAACCGGCGGCTGCAGGGTGACCAACGCCAGTGCCGGGGAGATCACTCCTTCAGTGGGCAGCGCGTGCGCCACGGCGATCCCCGGCGAAACCACAAAATACGGCCCGAGCTGCCGCGCCATGTTAACCATTGCCTGCCCGTAGCGTGGTTCAGCTACCCCGGTTTCAGCCAGAAGTTCGCCGGCCTTCAGAACCGCGTCCACCCAGTTGTTCGCGTGATAATTCACCTTGATTCGCTCGAGCGGGAGAAATTGCTCCAACCGTGACTGACCCCGCCGGGGAGTCAACGGGCGGGTGGGCGCCTCAGAGCTGACCGGGCGCAATCCCAGGAAGGAAGACCGGCCAAGCATGGAATAAAAAGGTTCATTTTGCGCGCGCCGGGTGGTGGTTTTCAACCGGAATTTATCCGGCCGGAACCACGAAATACCGGCCGCCACTTTGTCACCGGCATCATCGAACATGACGGTTTCTGTCAACAAGACCGGATCGCCGGTTTTGATCTCCAGCAAAGTGGATACAGCCGTCGCCGCGCGTGCCACCGAGATGGTGTTGTTGGCCCATTCCAGCGTGATACCGTAATGCCGTTCAACCGTCTCCACCATGCCGGCGCGGGTGAAATCTTCGTTCGTCAAACCGCCAAATCGCGAAGCCGGGAAAAAGTATTCCTGAACCACCAGCGGTTCCCCCTTCACATGTCTCACGCGTTTCAGATAAAAAACAGCTTCAGCCGGGGTCAGATCCAGTAGCAATGCCTGCTTCTCCGGAGCGGGGATGATGCGCTGTTCGAGAACCAGGGTAGTGAAGGGGATTCCCATCAGCATCAGATCCTGGTATATACTCAGACGTCCGGTAAATGCGGTGTCATCGGCCGGGTAGCTTACGAACGTTCCCTTGCCGTGGATTTGAATGATCAGCCCTTTGCCTATCAGAATGGAAATAGCTTTGCGCAGCGAGCCGCGGCTAACTCCCAGTGATTCCGCCAGGTCTACCTCGCCGGGGAATTTATGATCAGGCCCCCATTCGCCGGAAGAAATACGCGTTTCCATCCAGGCTGCCAGTTGGCTGTAAATAGGTTGGCTGCTTTTCCTGTCTACCGAAAATTGCATGGTCACTTGTCCCCGGGAGTAAGAGGTATAGTGAGGTTCAGTTATACTGTACCGCATAACGGGGTAATGTCAATCGGTTTAGCCCCGGTTGACAGTTTTGAGAGGTTGTC
>CAYQTY010000415.1:0-2578 GCA_964420535.1 uncultured Leptolinea sp.
GCATACTGTGACCGGAGTCGCGTAATGCCTGTGCCAATCTGAGCGCAGCTGTCTCGCTGCCGCCTACAGGATTCATTTCCGGATAATCCGGTTCGTGAAGCCTGTCACCATGACCGGAATAGGCGAAAAAAACAATATTCAACGGTCTGCTTTTTGCGGAGTGTTTATTTCTTGTCATGGGATTCCTGATCCGGTTCTACCATCAATTCGTATAGCCTATTGTACCAATTATGACTGGCAATTGCCTGTGGAGTTAACTGAGGCAAAATGAGACGGGCTGTTTCTTTTGCCTGGTCATGTTTTCCCTGTTCCCACTGAGCCAGCGCCATACCCGCAACCGTGATAGGCTCCAGGCTGCCGTAGGTTTCCATAAGCAGGCATGTCTTCTCTACCTGTTCAAAATTCCCAACCGCGAAGAAGTAATCATTCATGCATTGCAGCACTATTAAATCTCTGGGCGCCATGCGCCATGCCTGCGCCAGTGCCTCCCAGGCTGATGGCAGGTCACCCATATGGATACAGGTTATTGCGTAATTGGTGTATTGTGGAATATCAAACGGATATTTCTGTATCAACCTGGCGTACAAAATCCTGGCCTGGTCATATTTCTTTTCTTCCACGAGGTCCATGCCCGAAATATAGTCTGATATTAATTGCGCCAATTCCGGGTCACGGGAAATTTCTGCAGCGGGTTGTGCGTCACATTTTGGCGGCTGGATTTTTTCCGCTGCGGCTGACATTTCCTCAAGGAGCCGGGTGCTTAGCGGATCAACCAATGCGGTGATGTTCCTGGCTCTGGAAGGTGGGAGTTTTAAAAGGGAGACTATAAGGTGAATGATCGTGTCATCGTTCACCGTACTGTTCTTATTAATATCTACCCAGGCATCATCCTTATATGGATCACCGGAATCGCCCCGGCCGCGGATTTTCTTCTCTTTCCATTCTTCCGCTGACCGGGTGTAATAATGGTTCAACTGTATCTTGTTTACATTGCAGGGGAAAAACTGTGAATTCGCCCGAGCCTGGTTCTCGTTGACACAATAGTGTCCTTCTTTGTAGAGAAAAGAATGCGGTGAGACGGGATAGATAACTTTATCAGGTTGGACGATGGATTTTATGAACCGGTTTTTTGACAGAGCCTCAGGCGTTCGGATGCGGTATCCCGAAATCTGCCCGCTGACAGGCCTCGTAGTATTTCCGCCTGATCCGAAAAAAAGTGAGCTGACACACAAGCCGGCATATTCTTCAAAACCGGTCAGAAAGTCACGTAAACTTCCCGCAGTCTTCGGAACAAAAAATTCATCTGTATCCAAAAAGCCAATCCATTTACTGTAACATCCGTATGCGTGGATGCAATGGTCATAGGCATACAATTGCACCGCTTTACCATGGATTGAATTTAACGTAACCCAGCCTTTTTTGATATATCCTCTAATAGTTTCTGCCAGGGGAACCCGGGAATCATTGTCATAAATCCAAAAATGCTCAACCCCAAGAAGGATATGGTAGTCCAGCCACTCTTTCAGGTAGACATTCTCATCTTTGGCGATTAAACACAATGACAGGTACATAGAAATATTGTAGTACAGGTACGAGAGTCAAAATATTATTTTCCGGAATTAATTTACGCGTTATTAACGCCGGATAGGAAAAAAGGCTTCAGAAAATTGTCTGACCTACGATAATGTTCTATAGATTGATACAAGAAAGGTTGAAGGAGGCATTATCGCAGAGATTATTGCCACTAACATCTGAAGAAACGCAGACCGGTTATAAGGGCTCCAGGCCGGCCGCGAGAAATACAAACGGAACCCAATTTTCCCAAGCTGGGGGAAGGAACCCCCGGCGAACCAAAAACATGGAGGTTTTAAAATGGCTAATCAAGATGTAACTCGTATCGCTTCAAACATCGGTGCTTTGAATTCCCTTTGGGCTTTGACAACCGTCAACAAGAAATTGGGTGTTGCCCAGAGTCGTCTGGCTACCGGTAAACGCATCAACTCCGCCGCTGACGATCCCGCCGGCCTGACCATTGCCACGAAATTGAATTCCCGCAGCCAGGGTTTGCAGGTGGCGCTTTCCAATATTGGCGATGCCAAGAACCTGCTGGCCGTTGCGGAAGCTGGTGTTGGCCGTATCACCGATATTCTCGTTCAGATGAAGAACAAAGCCAGCCAGGCTGCTTCTGACACGATGGGTTTAGAAGAACGCAAAGCCATCAAAGAACAGTTGACCGCCTATGTCGGCCAGATCGATGACATTGTGGCTCAGACCGCATGGAATAAGAACCAATTAATCAATGGTAGTTATGAAACCATAGCTCTTTCCTTCCAGACCGATGTAAGTGGTCTAATGAACCTGGCTGCAACAACTGCTGGTGGCAGTGGGAACCTCGCCCTGGCGACCAAAACCACCACAGCAACATCCACCATTGCCACAAATGTTAGCGGTATGTTGGCTGATGCCAACACCTCCGCCACTATCAACGCCAACCTGAGCCAACTCGGCACTGGCACGTACACCGTCCGTGTGACCACCAACGTCGCCACCGGCACAGATGACAAAGTTGAATTGCTGG
>CAYQTY010000416.1:0-2553 GCA_964420535.1 uncultured Leptolinea sp.
CTGCAGCACGGAGTAGCAATCCTCCGCCAGGTACACCGGCGCGTTGATGTCGTGCCGGCCAATGAGGAAATATACCGGCACATCCAGTTTTGCGGCCTGCTTGCGGAAATCGATCTCCCACAATTGCGGGTAGACATACCCCAGCGTATCGATCACCCCGCGGAACCAGCTCGCCTTGTCGTACAGGCCGTATTCCGGTGCGGCCAGGTCACGCCAGGTATTGGTGCCGTTATCGTAGATCGCCGGATTCTGGTTCATGTACGCGAAGGTATCCATTAAATATGGCACCTGTTTCCAGGCGACATCCGTTCCGTAATACGGCGGCGGTCCCTGTTTGACAAGCTGCTCCACTTTGGCTGTGTCACCGCGTTCTCTGGCCCAATCGAGGGCAAAGTTGTAGCAGATCACGTCATTTTCGGTGAAGGCCACCATCTGGCCGGTGCCAACAAACGCGTGGAACAGTTCGGGGTAGCGCTGCACCATCAAAACACCCAGCGCGCTGCCCCAGGATTCACCCACAAGATACACCTTTTCCTGATGGAAGCGCTCGCGCAGGTGCATTACCAGTTCGTGCCCGTAGACCACATAATCGTCCACGGTCAATTTGGAGCGGTCAACCGCGTTGAATGATTTTCCTGCGCCCGGCTGTTCCCAGTTGACCACCACAAAATGGTCTTCCAGGCCGGTCAAAGCATAGCGTTGTGTAGAGAGCTGGCTGCCGCCGGGGCCGCCGGCGAGGAAGAGCAGCACCGGCTTTGTTGCATCTTTCCCGCGGATGGATACCCATTGGCGCGTGCCGTTCAACGTCACCTGCTCGAGGGTGGCGATACTGCCGGGCAGCGGTTTTCCGTCAGCGCCGGTGATGGGTGGGGTCATGGCAAACGCCTGCGAGAGGATGACGGCCAGGGTCAGCACCAGCAGCGCGGCTGTGGGCGCGTAGGTCATGGCTTTCCATGCGGGACGCATACCGAATTGCAGCCAGAGCGTGCCCAGCCCGAAGATTATCAAAATTCCCCAGATAAGAGCTGGAACGGCCGTCGCGTTTGGAAGCAGCAGCAATGGCAGCAGAAGGATAATGGTAAGCAGGAAACTGATGATCCGGAGGATTATCCCTCCGGCTTTATTCATGATGGATCTGGGTGTGGTTTGCATGGTCAATTTTCTCCCGGCAGTTGTGCCGAATTATTTCTTCCAAAAAAAGTTACCGCCACAAATTGTAGCGGGTTCTTTTCCAGATATCAAGTTATGGGAACCGGCACCTTCGATATAATTAACCCATTCTCTGGCAACCGGCCAACCGGTTTTCCCCGTACCCGCAACCTAAGAGGAACCTATGCGATCATTGACCCGTTTTTCCGGTACGATCCTGATCCTGGCCGCGTTGACATTTAGCGCCTGTCAGGCTAAACCCACAGCCGCGCCTACGGCCGCGCCGACAAACACGGTTGTGCCGTCTGCCACGCCGGCGCCTACGGCGACTCCTTTACACCCGGCTGTCAAACCGGATGCCGCCCGCCTGGATTTCAGCAAAACCACCATGTTCGCCGGTCCGGGAGACATTCAACCCGGTGATAGTGTTCAGGCAGTTTTCACCGCTGAATCCCGCCGAAAGATCAAGATCGAAACGAAGATTGAATCCGGTACCGGCGCGGCACTGTCACTGTGGGGCGCGGACGGGACTGTTCTGCTCCCTGAAACCTCCGGCATCACCGGCTGGGAGGGTGTAATTCCCACCGTTCAGGATTATTACCTGAGTCTACGCAACCCCTCGCAGGCCGCGATCACCTACAGCCAGACGGTCACCATGCCTCCGGTGACCCCGCCCGCGGCGACCCGCATCCAGTTTGAGCCCAATACCACCGGATGGTATACGCCGGGTGAAGTGCTGCCCAACCAGCCGCTGCGCTTTGTTCTCGGCGCGATGGCCGGTCAGACGTTGAATGCTGCCATTACCACTGTGCCGCAAAACGGCGCTTACCTGAACGTCTGGGCTGCTGATGGCACAGCGTTTACGAACATGTCACCCGAGCAGGAGGTCTCCATTCCACTACCGGCTCAGCAGGATTATTACGTCGAGATCATCCCTGTAGTAAACCAGGCGGTTCAGTATCAGTTGAGTGTCAATATTCCGGCCGGCCAGACTCCCACAAAGGCTCCCGCCGGTCAGACGGTACTGGGGGCGCGCATCGCCAAAGACCAGGCTATCCGCTTTGATACCAGTCCGGTGAATGTCACTCTGAACGGCGCGGTGATCAGCGGTGAACGTGACCGCTACACACTCGGCCTCATGGCAGGTGAAACGTTGGATGTTATCGTCACATCACTGGAAGGCAATGCCGTCTTCACCCTCATCGGACCGGATGGCAATCCTCTGCCCGGCACGGAAGAGGGCAAAGATATCAACAACTGGGCGGTTCCTATAACCACAGAAGGGACGTACTCCATTGTGGTCGGGTCAACGCGCGGAAACGCTACCTACACCCTTACGGTAAAATCATAATTCGCATAGCAAAAAAACCGGAACAAACTGTTTTTTGGTTGCTCCGGTTTTTG
>CAYQTY010000417.1:0-828 GCA_964420535.1 uncultured Leptolinea sp.
TATGGTATCCAGGAGGAAAGATAATGACCCGGGTAAAACGTGAAACCGCTGTACGCTTCTGCATCGGCCTTGCTGTCACGCTGCTCTATCTCATCCCGTTGTACTGGATGGTCACAACATCGGTAAAACCTGTGGACGAGATATTCCAGAAACCCCCGGTGCTCTTCCCGTCATCCTTCCAGATTGATAGCTATAAACAGATTTTCGGGCTTCCAACCGACCGAGGTGAGATATACATCAACGCACTGGTCTACTTGAAGAACTCATTAATCATTGCCTCGGTTACCACACTCTTGACTCTGGTCATGGCAGTACCTGCGGCGTACGCGCTGTCACGTTTTAATTTTGCCGGCCGGTCCGCGTTTGTTCTTTTCCTGCTGGTCGCCCAAATGCTCCCGAGTGTATTAATGGTCATTCCTTTGTTTGTGCTTTTCAAACAGTGGGGCGTGAGCAGCATTCCCTATGCCAACGTCATTCTCGCCGATACTGCCCTGGCTCTTCCATTTGCCATCATTGTCTTGCGCACCAGTTTCCTGCAAATCCCCTGCGAAATTGAGGAAGCCGCGTGGATCGATGGCGGCTCCCGCTCGCAGGTGTTGTTTTACATCATTATGCCATTGGTGCGCTCAGGCATGGTGGCGGTGGGAGTCTTCTCCTTCTTGATCGCCTGGGGTGAATTCGTGTTCGCCCTATCCTTCCTGCAGAAAGTGGAAATGCAGCCGATCTCCATTGGCACGTTCCAGTTCATTGGCATGTATAAATCCAACTTTGACTCCATGATGGCGTTTTCCACCATGCGCAACGCCATGGTCTTCGCCTTCCCGCCGC
>CAYQTY010000417.1:838-2531 GCA_964420535.1 uncultured Leptolinea sp.
TTGTCGCGATCCCGGCTGTAATAGCCTTCTTATTCCTGCAAAAGCAGTTTATTAGCGGTATGACGGCTGGGTCGGTGAAATAACCTTACCCGGACATGATAAAAGGAGGTGTCACTGAAAAATCACGAGAAGTAGGCATCATTCAGTTCAACCACTAAAAGGAGAAATGGCAATGAAAGTCAGTTACAAAAAAGCGTTCATGTTGATCATCGCACTCGCGGTAGTCGCTACCAGCATCGCTGCCGCACCTGCCACTGCAAAAGCCGCCCCGGCTGAAGTAAACCTGTGGACGTACTATGGGGATACCGGCCCGGCTGCCGCCTGTGTGAAAACCGCGGCGGAAGATTTCAACGCGGCTCAGACCGATTACACTCTTAAGATCCGCAATCTGGCCTTCACCGATTTCAACCAGCAGGTGACCACGGCCATCGCTTCGGGTGACACCCCCGACCTGATGATCGTCGACAACCCGGACAATGCCCGCTATGCCGCCGCCGGCGCTCTCGCCGACATCAGCGCGTACGTCAAGGAATGGGGTCAGGGCGAGCAATTCCTGGCTGGACCATGGAATTCAACCATGTATGACGGCAAGAACTATGGCATTCCGCTGGGCAGCAACACGGTTGTCCTGTGGATCAATACCGATATGGCCAAAGCAGCTGGCCTCGATACTGCCAAAACGCCCAAAACCTGGGAAGAATTTGCTACCTGGGCTGAGAAAATGACCAACAAAGATAAGGGCGTCTACGGTACAGCTCTCCTCGCTAAAAAAGATGAGACCGGCACCTTCCTGTTCCTCCCCTGGGTTCTGCAGAATGGCGCTGACCTGGATACCATCGATTCCCCCGAAGCTGTTGCCGCCCTGGCATTCTGGACCGATCTTGTGAACAAGGGTTATGCCCCCAAATCCGCCATCACCGACGGTTTCGCCGAGATCTATCAGCAGTTCACCACCGGCAAAGCAGCCATGATGATCAGTGGCACCTGGAACGCTGCAACGATCAAGAAAGACGCCCCCGATCTGAATTGGATCGTCGCCGAACTGCCCTCCGCCAAGAAAGAAGCTTCTTCATTGGGTGGTGAGAACTGGGCGATGTTTGCTTCCAGCAAGCAGCAGGATGGTGCCTGGGCTTTCTTGAAATTCGTAGTTGACCCGAAATACGGTACCAAGCTGACCGACTGCATGGGCTACATCCCGAGCCGCAAAGATGTTATCAAAACTGTTGCCGACAAGAGCAAAGATGATCCCACCATGCAGGTCTTCCTGAAACAGATGGAATCTGCTGCCCCCCGCGGCCCGCTGGCTAACTGGTCTGAGGTTTCTGCTTTCGTGCAGACCGCCATCCAGGAATCCCTGAGCGGACAGAAATCCCCCGAGCAGGCCATGAAAGATGCCGGCGCCGCGATCAAACCGCTGCTGAAGAAATAGTGATTCTGAATAGAATCAGATGAGCCGTAAAAGAAGGTCCACATTGGTCCGGAAACCATAGATCACTTCTACTTTCGGCTCAGCAGAAAATTATACATCATCACCGGGTGGAAGGGCGCCTTCTTCCCCTTCCACCCGGCAAAAGCAAAACCATTCATCTGTTGTGAGGCTTAGAAACCACGTATGCCCGTTACCCTTCATGAACTAGCCAGAGCTGCCGGAGTATCCGTGTCGACCGTATCCAGGGCGCTTAATAGCAGCGCG
>CAYQTY010000418.1:0-2527 GCA_964420535.1 uncultured Leptolinea sp.
CTCAAGTTGGTTTCGTCCAACTTTTGGGGTGCAGTTCATTTGTAACCCGCCCCTACACAAAATAACCTGGCTTCTCTCTCCATGCATTGCCCTCTATAATTACGCTATACACAACATTACTCAGGAGAGAGATATGAAACCAGGGCCAATTTTCACTGAAAAACCTTCCCGGCCGATCAATCCGTTCGGTTCACTGGCGGTTATCGCCGTCATCATTTTCATCTTCATTGCCGCGGTGGCATTGCTGCAGCCGCATTGGTATCTGTTCAAACGGGTCAATCCCGACCAGGTGGGCATCAAAACCCGCGGCGGGCAGATCGTGGGAATGGTGCCGGCCGGCATATACAGTGACGTGGGACTCTTCGTCAACCTCGATACGTATTCCACACTAGCCTACCAGTTTTCCACCACCGACCCCGAGGTCATCACGCAGGATAACCAACGCCTGGGTGTGACCGTTTCCGGTTCCGCGTTCCGGCCGGCGTACAGTACCAGCGAAACTGACCTGATCCGCCTGTGGACCAAATACCGCGCGATTTATACGAACGATGCCTCACTGCAAAAAGTGCTCGACGACCTCGCCTATCAGGCGATGAAGGTGTGCGTGGGAAACAAACCCTTCCAGGATTCGGTTATTGGCTCAGACCGCGACTCGCTGCGTCAGTGCATTGACAAGGAGTTGAACAACCTGACGGATAATTACGGAATCTCTGTCACCAACCTGACAGTGCCGAATGTGGCTCTGTCGCCGGAAGTTCAGGCTCTGTTGGATGCCATCACCAAGAGCCGCCTGGAAACCGAAAAAGCCGCCCAGGATAAGCTGAAAGCGGACGCGGAAGGCCTGGCGCGCAAAGCGGAACAGGAAGCCAACATTCGGGTGGAACAATCCAAGATACAAGAAGAGACCCGTCAACAGACCACCCTGGCCCAGTTAAATCAGGATAAGTTGAAGGCGCAGTTGAAGGTGATCGAAGCGGAAAAAGCCAATGCCCTGCTGGCGGCCCAGAAAGACCTAGAAGTCAACAAAGCATTAGCCAGTGCCGCGTCAGAAAAAGCCCAGGCGGACCTGGCTAAAGATATTGCCACCGCGAATATCTTCACCCTCAACCCGGCTTACGCGCGGTATATGACAGCCCTGGCAAACGCGTCTGCCATCAAGGACACGGATAAGTTCATCTTCACCCCGGAAGGTGTTTTCCCGCAATTGGTGTTTGGCGGTGAAAGTTTGACCCCGGTTGTGCCGGTGAAATAATCCACGGTTGTGTTTGATGATCTTGAATATGTAACTCTCATGGCTGGCAATAAACCCTAAGGGTTTTTGAAACCCTTAGGGTTTTAACTTAAGTTATGAAAGAATCATTTCTAAAATCAGACTTGAGAGTATTTACACAATAATCCCGGATTGGTAATTCCTACAAATGGCATCGCCAAAATATCCTGTATAAGATACTACTGCGAGGATATGATAATTTTCAGAAGCTCGGGCTGTGTGAATGGATTATGAATCATTGGAAAACCATGTTCATTATGTAATCAATTGAAAAATATTTATTATTCCAAAAAATATTATTAAATATCCAATTCCAATGATTATGTTACTCAGGAGAAGTGATAAAAACGCTTTTCCTGAAGAGAAGAGGTTTACCTCACTCAAACATTGAATAATTATCCAAAGTCCCCAGATTTCAAGAATAATATCAATTATTGTAAATAAAAAAAATACAGATTGCCAAAATTGGCTAATACCAAATAGAGTCATATCACTTTTAAATGAGGCATCTCCGTAAATAAAGATTCGAAATAACCATAAAGCAAAAATGACGACGTATGGGACATAAGACCATGCAATTGCTTCTCTAACTTCAGTTATTTTCGCCTTTCCTCCCAACTTTCCAGCTATCCAATGTATAAAGAAGGAGAAAATGTAAAAATGAATTATTCCTCCTATCGATCCAACAAAAAGAATTGTTAAGATGATGTAGTGAAATGGAAATCTGTCTCCAATATTCTGTGAGGAAGCTCTACTAAAAGCAAAGACGATTTCCCATGATATAGCTAGTAATAGTATGAATTTTGTTGAGCCCCCATTAATTATGCGACGAATAGTTATTCGTGGCTCTGTCCAAATCGACAACCATGGTACAGAATAATCGACCTTCGATGCTTCCACAAGGACAGTCTCATTATCCACTACTTCGATTCTTCTCAATTGGAAGTTGCAATCCTTACAAAAGACCGCTTGGTCATTATTTTCGCAACCGCAATTTGGACAATTTCTCATGTACCCCTCTGCTCTATATGTCTTTTAAGATTATTTCTATTATGCAGATCAATGTCTAATAAAGCAAATTTTATTAATAGGAATAGTGGAAAGAGTTGTCAGAACAGCCTATACCTTGATGCCCGCCCGCCATCGTGATGACTCTCAATCCGGCTTACACGCGGTATAACAGCCCTGGCCAACGCGTCTGCCATCAAGGACACGGATAAGTTCATCTTCACTCCGGAAGGTGTCTTCCCGCAGTTG
>CAYQTY010000419.1:0-2485 GCA_964420535.1 uncultured Leptolinea sp.
CGGCTTCCATGTCCATATCGGTTTCCAGTATTTCTGCCGGATAGCCGGTCTTTTCGCTGACGATGGCGATCAGGGTTTCTTTACGAACATCCGAAGATATTGAGCTTCCATTGGCGGGATAATCTTTTATCTCATCGATTGTTTGAACTGAAGAAAGTGGTTTTACCGGTTCGGAATGAGTAGATTGGAGCGCTGAGGATGTCATATACTGGAGGATCTGCTCCAGGTTGCGCATATCCGAAAGAGCGGCCGGATCGATGGCTGGCAGCTGCGGGTATTTCTCCTGCATGGCACCCAGTATTTCGACACGCTTGATCGAATCGATTCCAAGGTCGGCTTCCATATCCATGCCGGTTTCCAGCATTTCGGAAGGGTAGCCTGTCTTTTCGCTGACAATGGACAACAGAGATTGGGTTATCTCATCCTGATTAATGGATGAAGAAGCCGTTGACGCCTGCGTTTTTGATGCAATGGCAACATCTGGTATTAAAGCGACTGGTGTAACCGACTGGGCTGAACTGGACATGTATCCCACAATCTGTCCGAGCGTCCGCAAGTCAGACAGGGCCGCAGGGTCAACTGCCGGCTGGTTGGGGAATTTCTCCTGCATCGCGCCAAGGATTTCAACGCGTTTAATCGAATCGATACCCAGGTCGGCTTCCATGTCCATGGTGAGTTCGAGCATTTCAGTTGGGTATCCGGTTTTCTCACTCACGATGGCAAGCAGCGCCTGGTTCAGGCTGTTACGATCTATCAAGCTTGCCGGATTGGAAGGTCGGGCAGGAACTTCTAATTTCAGCGCGACATCCCCCTGTGGTCTGTGTCCATTGTGGCCGTTATTATTGGCAGAATTTTCTGTTTGACGCGGCTCAAGGGTCACCGGGCTGTTCATGGAAGCTGGCGGCATTACCGGTGTGTTGGCGGAAATTGGTTCTGTCACGGTCAAACCCTGTGACAGGGCTATCAGCCGAGCGACTGTTTCGTACTGATTTTTCAGGTACTGCTCATGGATGCGGGTGCTTTCGGCCCGATGCTGGTGGAATTGCGCCAGGCTGCGGTCCAGGGTCTGCAATACGGAATTGATCTGTTCCATGGATTGAGGTGATGTCTGACTGCCCGCCAGGTTTAATTCCTGTTCCGTCAATTTACTGAAAGAGCGGGAAAATTCAAGGTCATTTTCAAGGAACTGCCGGTGGATTCGGGTTATCTCGGATTGGATTGCTTCAATATGGTTAAGTGGAATTGAACCCTGTGCGGGTTGATTGGTCATGGCGTGAATAGCACTTTCATTGTTGGTTATGGGAGAAGGCAATGCTGTTCCACCTGTTGAATGATTGATTGACATATTGAAGGCCTCACTGGCGGGCAGGTGCAATGTATTCTTCCCGCTGATGGCTTTCTGGAAGGTATCGCGGGTTTTCTGCGATATGTACAACCCGCCGTTTAATTTGAGGCTGACAGATGAAGGTTTCTTGACAGATGGTTTTGTCTCAATTGCGTAGGGATCCCGGGTGTCCAGAGATAAGCCGAGTACGCGCAATTGGGTGATTGCGTCACGGTATTGACGGTCGCTGTCTTTTTTCGCACTGCCATTCAGGGCAATCGCGTAGTGCGGTTTGCCATCCAGGATCGTGTTAACCAGGTTGGTCAGCACATTTTTCGGCCCGATCTCTACAAAAATCCGCCCGCCATCGGAATAGATCGTTTCGATCTCTTTTTGGAAGAGGACGGAATTAAGGATTTGACCTGAGAGAGTCTTTTTAATAGTCTCAACATCCGCCGGATATTTTTCACCGGTGGTGTTCGAATAAACCTTGATAGCCGGTTCTTTAAACGTCACCTTGTTGATGGCCGCGGCAAACGGCTTTTGCGCGTGACCGACCAGCGGGGTATGAAAAGCCGCGGCAACATCCAGCGGAACGACCGAATAGCCCTTATCCGAGAGAGCTTTCTGGACTTCGGCAACCGCAGGTTTTGACCCGGCTAATACGACTTGAGAATTGGAATTCCAGTTGGCGAGTTTTACTTCAGGGAAATTCTTGATTTCTTCGCGGATCTTTTCCACATCACCCTTAACAGCCAGCATGGTTCCGGCGTCAAAATCAGGGTCTGCCAGGGGAGCCATGGCTTTTCCACGGGAACGAGCCAGGAAGCGGAAATCGTCATCGGAGTAAACGCCGGCTGCCCAAAGGGCGGTCAACTCACCAAAGCTGTGCCCGGCCGCGAAATCCGGTTTGAAGCCGGCCTTCGAGAGAAGCCGGTACAGGCCGGCGCTGAATGTTCCGATGGCAGGCTGGGCAAAATCGGTCCGGGTCAAGTCTCGGGTTTGTTTTTCTCTCGCGGCATCGTTGAAAACCGGCACGGGATAAACGGTATCCGTCAACGGTTTTTCACCGTTTTTCTCAAAAAGCGCGTTCATTGAATCAAATGACTGGCGAATTCCGGGAAAGTTGCGGGTCAACTCAATTCCCATGTTGAGGTACTG
>CAYQTY010000420.1:0-2476 GCA_964420535.1 uncultured Leptolinea sp.
CATGGTGGGCGAACAGAACAGGATGGGCAGGATTGCGTCACCAAACAATTTCTCGCGCCGCTCCCGCTCCTCCGCTGGAACCTGCGCCGTGTGTTCGTGTGCTTCCAGTCCATGAAACTCCTGCCCTACGTTCCGATAGAAGTTCACGAAATACTGGTTGGTCTTTCCACCTTCTTCCGGCATATGCGGTACGCGCAGCGGATCATGGAACGCACGGGTTCCATCACCGGCCTTCCAGATCATGGCAGCCGCGTCTATCTTGTAGCCGTTCACACCGTCCGGTGTTCTGGCTTCATTCGTGATCCGCAAAATCCCACCGGTCTGTAATGCGTTCAACAGGTCTAGAATGATTACCGAAGTATCCGGACTCTTTATAGGATCGTAATAGCCCGGAAATCTGTTTTTCCGCCGAATGTATTGACCGAATGTCGACCGTGATGAGAGGAACACATCACCGCCAAAATCCTTTGTTCCCTGCGTGGACCGGGGATACAGGGTACCCCCAAATTGAAGCGTCTCATCCTCATCAATGCCCCAGGGTTCTTTGAGGTTCTGGTTACTCTTATTGCGGATAGTTTCCTGATACGCCGGATCAAGGTAAGAAACATCAATAGCCAGTTCCCGGCGCATGAAGTCAAGCAGCACCTTGCAGATCTCCATACGCGTCTCTGGTGACGCGGTGTTCAATGCCGTATGCGCAGACTGCCAGAGATCTTCATCCCGGCAGATCTCATCCAGGGATTCATAATCAATCGCCAGCAAACCGCATTGTTCCAGGTTGGGAGATGTGATTCTCCATCCCCGTTTCAAATCCCGGTACACCCTGTATCCTAAAACTTCACGTAAGGCCTCTTCAGCGCGCAATTTCTGTCCGTACTTCGCTTCCGGTTCGCGCGCGTAATATTTGATATTGAGATTGAGTACCTCAAAAATCTGCTGTGTCAGCACGTCATGCCGTACACCAGAAGCCCCGGCATTCTGCACAGCCTTAAGCACAGCAGAACGCAGTAGCGCGATCTCGATAAAGTCATTGAAGTGACCTGCCTGAAGGGATGCATCCTGCCGGTTGTCAGTGAAACTCAACAGTTTACGCGCATCCTTATTCAAGTCTTCGTCAGGAGCCAGGCGCAGATTGCGAATAAGAGACAGGCTGAGGATGGTGGTATCCGTGGCCCTGCCGCCTGTTCCCAACCGTGACAACTTAGTGAAATCACTGCCCTGCCGGCCGGAATACTCCACACCGCAGTTCAGGCAGAACCGGAATGGTGATGGAATAAAATGCGCCAGCATTCCGTTATCATCCAATTCACCCAGCGGATTGACATGAACCAACCGGGGCCGGGCTTTGGAATAACCACTCTTTATACGCAGGCCATTCTTCCCTTCTTCCACCCAATCCTCAGGAAGTTCTTCCATCTCTTCTTGAGTGTCAGTCGGCCATGGCTTCTTCGGATTCAGGTAAAGGAACCCGCTTCTCTCATTATCATCATCTGCCCGTTGAGAAAAGTCCCGAGAGACAAACGCTTCAACTCCTGAGCGCTCATTACGGAAACAGGTCACCACATAATATTCCTGACCGCATTCCCGGCAAAACGCCGTCGGCAGAAGAACCCTGTCACGATTACCGGGAGCGAATTGTTGTCCGCTGACAGATATATACCGCTTATCTGGATCTTCCAGTGACGCGTAAACCGTATCACCCCGGCTGATGAATTGGTGCAGCCGGAACGCGAACGCCGGCATTTGTGTGGCGGGATTGGTGATATTGAACCCGGCCATCAAAGTGCTGGAGATGGCGTCAGAGCACGTATGCTCTGGTATACGCGTCAGATAATTCAGGTCATTGGCAGACCCTTCCTTACCTGTCAGCCCTTTCGGTTTAGCGCGGACCAGCCGGCCGGATGCATCTTTTCGAATCCCATGGGTAGTCTCAATCCAGGATGCCAACGGATCGTTGACCAGTTGCTCATAGGTCATTGGAGGATTGGCTATAGCCTCAGGAATGCGTTCCTTCAGTTGAGTCAATGCTGCAGGATCATTGTCGAAATCATAATGTGTTGTGGAACGCTGCAAGGTCTCACCAATAACATTCTCCGGGGAGATCGTCGTGCCAAATATCTTGCCAGCCACCTCAGCCACGTCCCGCCGCTGTTGCTGATAATCATCAGAACTTGACATGGTTGCTGACGTTCCGACACACTGAACATTCTGAGCCTGCAATGCGCTTTTCAAACGGCGAACCAGCATGGCCACATCAGCACCCTGCCTGCCCCGGTACGTGTGCAACTCATCCAATACCAGGAACTGCAGTCCCCGTGCATTATTCACCAGTGCTTTTTCTGTGGTCCGCGTCAGGATCAGTTCCAGCATCACATAGTTGGTGAGAAGAATATCCGGAGGATTGGTCATGATCCGGTTGCGATCTTCGTCACTTTCCTGCCCGGTATACCGTTCAAAGGTGACCCGCCTTGAACCT
>CAYQTY010000421.1:0-2463 GCA_964420535.1 uncultured Leptolinea sp.
TCATGATGGCTGTATGGAACCTCAAGCGAATCATGTAAATACGGGATGGTAGACAGCAACTCATACGCCAACACCGGATGGGTCTTCATGATGACCCATTCCTCATCCGTCAAAGGACCGGGTTTCAACAATATCCTATCCGGGATACCCATTTTGCCAATATCATGCAAAAGTACGCCCCGCCGGAAACTGGTCATTTTTTCATGGGGTAACCCAGCCCGTTTTGCCAGATGACACGCCAGATACATTACCCGGTCACTGTGTCCTTTGGTTTCTTCATCCCGTAATTCCAATGCTTTTGACCACCCGGCAATCGTAGCCTCGTGGGCATGCAACAATTCGTTATACGCTCTTTCTTCATTTGAGATCAAGGTCACATTCTCAATCGCCAGTGACGTCTGACCGGAAAGCGTAATGAAATAATCTTTCCATTCCTGGTCATCAGGATGGGGTTCTGTGGAAAGAAGTTGAATAAAGCCGTTCGGTTTTTTATTTACGTATAGCGGAAGGATTGACTTATAACGGATGGCATCCTTTCCGGTTCCGGTTATTTCCAATCCATTGATCTGTTGAATTGTGTCAAGATCAAATTTCTTTTTTCCAAACTTTTCAAGAACGGATAATTGCAATTCCTTCAAAGTAGTCACTACGGGTTCATCAGCTGTGTCTATGTCAGACCGGCAAACACTACAAAGTTGATCATCGCCAAGTTGGGTTGTAATTATCACGCCATCCACATCAAGATGGTCAATACAAATGGAGGCAATCATCTCCAACGTGCTTTCGGCGGAAGAACGCTCCAGAATGGAGGCGTCAATACTTCTCAGGCAGGCCAGTTTTTCAAGTTCATGACTGACCTTCTGCAAAGCCAATTTTTCTTCTGTTACATCTCGTGAAATTATTCCCAACCGAAAAGTAGATCCGGTTTTAATTGGGAAGAAAGATTGTAAGAGGATACGATCCTTGCCACTTTTTGTGTGAATCGCAATTTCAAACGGCTTCTTAAATATTGAAGATTTACCAGTGGTTAACGCTATCAGGAGATCCTTCTTCATTTTTTCAACCACGAGGGAATTCCTTGATTCAATCTCCAACAAAGGTAATATCGTCCAAATCGGTTTTCCAATAATAGATTTGAACGGAAGTTCTGTAATTCTTTCGGATGCAGAGTTCCACTCGATGATGAGCCCATTTTTGTCGAGTAATATTAATCCGTCCGACATCTGCTGGACAGTGGACCGAAATTTCTTTTCACGCTCGTATATTTCAAGCACGGATCTTTTTTGATCAGTAATATCCTGAATTGAACCAATCAAATAACAAATCTCGTCACCATCTTCACCCAGCCAATCCACCTTAACAAAAACATCCCGAATGTCTCCGTCAGATCGCCTTATTCGGTATTCGACTGTATAAGGTTGTTGTTTTTCATACATCTCCAGGCGAAGTTTCTTAATTCTCTCAACATCTTCCGGAACCACCACACTGTAATACTCATCAAAACTCGGGGCAGGCAATGACGGGTCGCGACCGAATAAACTGTAGAGCCCCTTTGACCACTTTATTTCCTGGGTTTTTAGATCAATTGAATAATGACCCAGTAATGCCATTTGTTCTGCGTGTTCATTTATCAGTTGATTACGAATAATTTCTTGTTCGTAATATTTACGTTTCTGAATATCGCGGACAACCGCCAGGATAACATCCTCGCCATACCAGATCCCATGGCGCATGGCCGCTTCCACATAGAATGGTTCTCGTGTATCCATCCGTAGAGCCCTGAGTTCGATGGTGAATGTTTCGCCTTGAAGTACTTTCTCCCAGAGTTTTACCAATCTTGTTTCGTTGTAATCATCAGGGTTCGCGATAGTTCTGATATGCCCGCCAATGAGTTTGCCCCGGTCACATCCATACATCTCCAGCGCACGATCGTTTACCTCAATTATGTCTCCATTCACCCTGTGTATAAAGAGCGCATCAGATATAGAATTAAAAACAGTTCGAAAATAGGTTTCTGATTCCTGCATTTGCAGTTGAGCTTCGCCCCGTTTAATAATTTCCTGTTCCAGTTTTTCGCCCGTCTTGCTGATCCGCCTCAACGGAATAAGTGAAACGAAAAGAACAAGACACGTTAGCAAAGCGGTAGCCATAGCTATATTAAAAATCTGGCGTGTCTGGCTTTCATAATACAGGCGCATGTATTTACCGGTCCCGATAACACATTGCAGTTCTGGAATATCAATGACGTAAGATAATTTCTCATCCGGCTTCTCCAGGTTTGGGGGTTTGTACATATATGTGACAAACCCCTTTTTATCAGGATTATCGCGAATTTTTAGAATCTCCTGGATTAAAAATAAACCGTTAATATCCTGCATTCCCCACTGGTCGGTGTTCGCCAACCAGGGTTGGTATGGTTGCACCAGTATGTATCCGTCATAATTGACCAGAAAAATGTAGTTT
>CAYQTY010000422.1:0-2461 GCA_964420535.1 uncultured Leptolinea sp.
GCCCCTCTTCGTGAAGAGGGGTTGGGGAGATTCCTGTCGTACAATTAACCCATGTCCACGCAAATCACCCGTTTTTTTGACTACAACCGGAATTTGATCGAACGTGCCCGGGAAAACCGGAAGAGCATGACTCCGGCGGAACGTCGGATGTGGTATGACATTATCCCAAACCTGCCTTCGAAATTTCTTCGTCAACGTGTTATCGGAAATTACATCGCAGATTTCTATTGCGCTTCAAGAAAACTGGTTATAGAGATCGATGGGAATTCCCATTTTTCAGATGAAGCCGAGAAGTATGACGAAGTCCGAACGGCTTATCTTGAATCATTGGGTATCCGGGTTGTCCGTTATTCAAATGATGATGTATTGATGAATTCGGACGAAGTAATGAAGGATTTGAGAAGGTATCTGGAAGAATAAGAGTCGCGACGAGAATCCCCCCTACCCCCCTTCACGAAGGGGGGCTGGGAACCGGGATATTTTCTACCGGCATGAATCGACTTCAAATTATAAAAATATTTTTTTACCATGCCCAGCACAAACACAGAAACCATTGTCCAGTTCATCCGCGACCCGGAATTGCGGCATATCGAACTGCGCTACTCGGAATATACCGAGCCGGTCTTCCACCGTCACAACCATGACGCTTTCTCCATCGGGCTGGTAAAGAAGGGACAAACCCGTTTCCACCTGGTTCAGAGTGAAGAAGTGGTCCTGCCGGTCAACATGGGTAACGTGGTGTTGATCAACCCGGGTGAAGTGCATGCCTGCAATCCCGTTGAGGGCACAGTTTTCGCGTATTACATGCTCTACATTGAACCAGGTTACTTCCTGCGGTTGCTGTCAGATTACACCAACACTCTGGTGACAGCCTACCGCTTTCCGGTATCCCTCCTGAAGAGCCGGAAAGTAAGCCGCGCGGTCAATTTGCTGTGCCATGCCATCCAATCCCGGCAGGCAGGGCTTGAGATCGAAACCCGGCTGCTCGATACACTGGCTGACATTCTGGATGTTTGTTCACCCCACGGCGCAGCCCGGGAGCCGGACACTGAAACATCATGCTCTGTCACCCCCGCGTTTGACCACATGCGCGCGCACCCGTCGGATACGATTTCACTCAAAGATCTGGCCGCGATGTGCCATCTAAGCCCGTACCATTTTCTTCGCACCTTCCGCCGGCAATACGGGCTGCCGCCGCATACCGCGCAGACACAGATGCGAGTCAACCTGGCCCGCCGCCTGCTGGCTGAGGGTGCGACCATCGCCAGTACGGCTGCCACAACCGGTTTTGCCGACCAGAGTCACTTCACCCGCGAATTCAAGAAATCCGTAGGAACCACCCCGCAAAAGTACCGTCAGACGGTTTAGCGCAGCAGTCCGATGCTCCCTGTCAACTTGTTGACGTCTTTATCTTCGCCGTAGATGGCGATTCCCAGGTACTTCAGGTCCGCCTCCGGGGTTTCCGCCAGTCGCGCGCGGTAATCCGTGTAGTGTTTGGATTGCTGTGCCGCGTCGCAAAAATCGACTGAATACAGCATTTTCTCCGGCATGGAAAGCAGCCTGTTACGCAGAGAATGGATCAGGTCGCTGTCACCTTTCAGCAGCGGGACAACGGCTTCGGTTATACCTTTATGAATGGTTCCGTCGCGATCGAACAAATCGTCACCCACAATGCCATCCACTTTATGCCCGATACTGATCGCCAACACGGCGACCGTATTGGCCAGCAATCCCAGCGGGAGGTTGGCGTCAACTACCATGACACATTTCATAAAAAAACTCCGGCTACACTTTTTAGAAAGGATAGCCGGAGTAAGGCTTGATGGATAGAACAATATTGCTTTCTGGCAGACTACATATCAATACCGAAAACGTTGCGTACGATCATACCGACAACAAATGAAAGCACAGATACCCCCATACTGATGCCGAACATTTCAAGGAAGCGCTGTTTGAATGGCAGGTCTTTGGCCACCGAAATGTAAAAATTGAAACCCAGGATGATCAAAACCACGATGACCAGGGTGATAGCCAGGCTGATAAAGATACCGTTGCCTTCCTGCGGTACCAGCAGGTATGGAAGGATCAACAGGATCACGGTGATTAAGTAGGCCAGCCCGGTATACAGGGCGGAACGGCCGGCTTTGGGATCATTATCGGCGCGGGCAGAGAGAAACTCAGACGCCGCCATGGAAAAAGCCGCGGCGATACCGGTGATCAATCCGCTGACAGCCACCAGTTGACCGTTCTGCAGGGCGAACGTCAGACCGGCAAGGGTGCCGGTCAACTCAACCAGCGCGTCATTTAACCCCAAAACGATCGAACCCACATACGAAAGGAACTCTTCTTCGATCATGCCGGTCATGGCTTCTTCGTGTTCTTCTTCATCTTTGCCCAACTGGGCAGCCCCGGGGACAACTGATTCAAATTCCGCGTACTCCTTGGCGCCTGCAGCTTCACC
>CAYQTY010000423.1:0-1617 GCA_964420535.1 uncultured Leptolinea sp.
CAGGCGCAGAATAAAATGTTTGTGACGCAGGCCGACCAGTTCAACCAGGTCGCCTTCCTGAGCGTGTCTTCCGTGCAAATTCCAGGTCAAGTGATGCTCCTATTCTGCTGGCAACAGGGTAAAATTAACCTTACAACTCATAATACATTATTGAAGGTTCCTGATGAATTATATCCAACCCGCCCATCGAATTACTGGATTCAAACCTTATTTTTTCGCCACTTTGAACCAGAAGATCAACGAATTGAAGAAAAAAGGTGTATCCGTCATTCGCCTGGATATGGGCTCCCCCGATCTACCCCCTACCGATGAGATCATAGACGTGATGGTCAAAGTCGCCCGTGACCCGCACCAGCATGGGTATTCCGCCATTGGTGGCACACCGCAATTCAAGCAAGCCTGCGCTGACTATTACCTGAAGCGCTTCAATGTCAATTTAGACCCGGTCAAAGAGATCCTTGCCCTCGTCGGTTCGAAAGAAGGCATTTTCAATCTGAGCCAGGTTTTACTGAATCCCGGTGACATTGCCCTGGTGCCGGACCCCGGTTACCCGGCGTACCGCGAAGGCGGTAAGATCGCCGGCGCCGAACTGTATGACTTTCCCCTTCTCGCAAAGAACCATTTTCTTCCAGATCTTACGGCCATTCCAGATGCTGTTCTGGAAAAAGCAAAAATTATGTGGCTAAACTACCCCAACAATCCCACCGGTGCCGTGGCGCCTCTATCATTTTTTGAAAAAGCCGTGCGGTTTGCGCATGATCATCAGATCCTGATCGCTCATGACGCCCCGTACACGGATATCTGCTTTGGCGGCTATGTTGCCCCATCCATTCTGGAAGTTGACGGCGCGAAAGACGTCGCGGTGGAATTCAACTCGCTCTCCAAAACATACAACATGGCCGGCTGGCGCGTGGGTATGGCGGTGGGTAATTCTGAAGTCATCAAATACCTGGGTATTTACAAGAGCCAGATGGACAGTTCCCAGTTCAACCCGATCCTTGCCGCCGGTATTCATGCCCTGACCTCTGATCAGGAATGGATCCAGGATCGCAATGATATCTATCTGGAACGCCGTGACATTGTGGTAAAGGGTCTTGCTGAATGTGGTTTTGATGTCGAAGCGCCGGAAGCGGCCATCTATGTGTGGGCGCATTTGCCCGAAGGGTTCACTGATTCAGCCGCCTTCTGCTCGAAATTACTGGAAGAAACCGGGGTCAGTATGACACCCGGGAGTGTGTATGGTGACCATGGCGAAGGATTTATCCGTATCTCACTGGGTACGGCCACTAATGATGTTAAAGAAGCCCTTGACCGTGTCAGGGCATGGATGAAAAAAGCATAATATATGTCAAAAAAACAACCTGAACCAACCCGGCCCCCTCGTCAACGCGCGTTTCTAGTTGCCGTGGAGATCAAAGGACAGCCGGGTATTCTTACCATGGAAGATTCGCTCGAAGAGCTGGCTCTGCTGGCGGATACCGCCGGCCTTGACGTCGTGGGCCAAACCTACCAGCGTATTGACCACATTCACGCGGGAACCTTCATTGGCTCCGGAAAAGTGATGGAAGTGGTCGCCCTGGTGGAAGAAACCCTGGCTGACGTGGTCATTTTCGATAA
>CAYQTY010000423.1:1627-2179 GCA_964420535.1 uncultured Leptolinea sp.
ATAATGAGCTGGCTCCCACCCATCAGCGCGAGTTGGAAGAAAAACTGGGCATCAAAGTGCTTTTGTTGGACCGAACCGCCCTGATCCTGGATATCTTTGCCCAGCACGCGCAGACGCGTGAAGGCGCTCTGCAGGTGGAGCTGGCGCAGTATGAGTACCGCCTTCCCCGACTCACCCGCGCGTGGACGCATCTGGCCCGGCAGGCTGGCGGCGGCGGCGGACGTACCGGCAGCGTAGGTGGTGTGGGTCTGCGCGGACCCGGCGAAACCCAGTTGGAAGTTGACCGCCGTGAGATCAACAAAAAGATATCCCGTTTGAAAAACGAACTGGAAAAAGTACGCGCGCACCGTGAACGCTACCGTGCCCAGCGCAAACGTTCCCAGATGCCGATTGTCGCCCTTGTTGGCTACACGAATGCAGGAAAATCCACACTGCTTAACCGGCTATCACACAGTGATGTCTATGTGGCCAACCAGTTGTTCGCCACCCTGGATCCCACCACCCGCCGGGTCAACCTGCCGGGTGGTCACCTTGCTCTACTCACAGATACGG
>CAYQTY010000423.1:2189-2439 GCA_964420535.1 uncultured Leptolinea sp.
AAAGCTCCCCACTCAGCTGGTCGCCGCGTTCCGCGCCACCCTGGAAGAGATCTCGGAAGCTGATCTGCTGATCCATGTTGTGGATATCACCCACCCCAACGCCCTTGCCCAGTGGGAATCGGTGCAGCAGACCTTGAAAGATATCAAAGCCGACCACATTCCCGTGGTGACGGTTTTCAACAAAATGGATCAACTGGAAGACGCGGCGTATGGCGAAGAGACTGTGCAGTCACTACCCAATTCGGCCCTG
>CAYQTY010000424.1:0-2427 GCA_964420535.1 uncultured Leptolinea sp.
GCTGGGAGTACTTCTGTTATTCAAGGGTTTTCCGCGGCTGTCAAAAATTGGCAATCTGGCTACCGGGTTGATCGTGGGGGCGGCGGCTGGTGTGATCATTGGCGGCGCGGTGCTGGGTACTTTGTATGCCCAATCGAAAGCGGCCATCTCGCTTTTTGATCCTGTCACCGGTATTCAATCCGGAAAACTGATTGATTCGATCTTTATGTTGATTGGAACCATTGCCACCCTGGCGTATTTCCAGTTTGGCGGTATCCGGCGGCCTGGAAAAGTGATTGAGCGCCCGAAAGCCACCCGTCTACTGGCTGGACTTGGCAAGTTTTTTATTGCTGTCACCCTCGGCGCTTTATTCGCCGGAGTGATTTCCGCCTCGATGGCTGTTCTGGCGGAGCGGCTGAGTTTTCTTGTGCTGGTTGTTCAGCTATGGATGCGGTGATGTATGATTCCGACTGAGCAATTTGCTGAGTCCATTCTGTCAATTGATATTGGATCGGTTAATACCCGGGCGATCCTTTTTGATGTCGTGGGCACATCCTATCGCATGCTATCCGCCGGGTCTGCGCCGAGCACGTTTCAAGCGCCTCTACGCGACGCGCTGGAAGGAGTGTCGGCTGCCATCCGCAACCTGGAGCAGATAACAGGCCGGGTAATTCTGGATGCCAGCCATAGCCTGATCATACCCACATCAGAAACCGGGGAAGGCATTGACCACATTCTGGTAACCAGTTCAGCCGGTATTGATGTGCGTATTGTGACCATCGGCTTGCTGGAAGAATACTCCCTTGCCTGTGTTGACTCGCTGGCGGCCGGGACGTATTCACGCGTAGTTGAGCGATTCTCGTTAAATGATCCGCGTAAACCGGAAGACATGCTGAATGCGTTTATTCAAGCGTCTCCCAATCTTGTCATTCTGGCGGGTGGAACTAACCGGGGAGCCAGCCGGTCCGTTCTGAAAATGACGGAACAACTGCATCTCTGGCTTCAGGCCTGTCAAAAGGAAAAACGTCCGGCGGTTTTATTTACCGGTAATGAGGTTCTTAAAGACCGTGTCAGTGAAGTATTAAGCAGCCTGACAAAAGTACATACATCGCCAAATGTGATGCCATATTCCGAGACGGAAGACACCGGATCTGCCGAAGAGTCACTCACCCGGGTGTTGAATTCCATTCGTGCGTCAAAAATGGCCGGTTTTGCCGACCTTGAAAAAGCCAGCGGTTCGCAAATCCTGCCTACGGCTGCCGCCGAAGCCCGGATCGTGCGGTTTGAAAGCCTTCAACAGGATCCGGAGTTGACCGTCTTTGGAGTGAATGTCGGGTCTGCCGCGTCGCATATAATCGCGTCAACCGATGGAGACGTACACACCAATGTGTTCCGCGGATTGGGAGTTGGCCAGGCTTCGGCAGAAACATTGACTACTCTCGGGTTGGATGCGGTTACCCGGTGGATTTCGCTGAATATTCCAGATAACCTGGTACGTGATTACCTGTGGCAAAAGTCACTCTTTCCGGCTGGTCTACCAATGGATAATGAGACCCTCGAGATCGAACAGGCTTTGGCCCGGGCAATTCTTTTTGAGATGAAGCGGCGGTATACCGGCTTGCCGAATAATCTGCTGCCTTTCAGTGAACCGATCCTGGTCAGCGGCGCTGTAATCGCACAGGCACCCGCGCTTCAGCAATCCTTGTTGATGGTACTAGATGGATTGCAACCGGTAGGTGTTACCACCATCCTGTGTGACCGGTTTGGCGTATTGCCGGCTCTTGGTTCTGCGGCAGCCCATAACCCGGCGATGGTTGTTCAGGTACTGGAATCGGGCGTCCTGACCAATCTGGGGACGGTGATCTCTCCGGAGATCAATGCACGGCAGGGTGAACCCGCATTGCGAGTGCGACTGTATGAGGATGACGAACCCGAAAAACAATATGAGATTTGCAAAGGCGATATAGTCCGGCTTCCGTTAGCGGTCAACAAGCCGGCAAAACTGACTATTAAACCATTGAAACACATGGTCGCGTTCCCGGGATCAAAGAACCTGCGGGTTGTTGGCGGCGAATTGGGTGTGGTTATTGACCTGCGCGGCCGTCCGTTACCTATGCCCTCTGATCCCGAAACACGGCGCAAAACATTCCTGCAGTGGCAAAAATCTTTGAAAGAGTGTCTCGCATGACGTACGCTCCCGTGGTTCATTACCTCCGGCAGACCAACATCCGGCGCGAACGGTTACTGGATGTACCCGGCCGTGTACTGGTTTCGCCCGGGCAGAAAGTCACTACAAATGACATCGTGGCTGAGTCCGCCAATCCGACCGGGCACTTCTTCATGGACGTCCGGAAATTATTAAAAGTCGATACCGAAACAGCTGATAAATTGATCCAGCGCAAGAAAGGTGAGCGCCTGGAGAAGGGTGACATCCTTGCTGAAACCGGA
>CAYQTY010000425.1:0-2423 GCA_964420535.1 uncultured Leptolinea sp.
GGTATTCAATGTACTGCTGCAACTGCTGGATGACGGCCGCCTGACAGACGGCCAGGGCCGTACGGTGGACTTCCGCAACACGCTGGTTATCATGACCAGCAACCTGGGCAGTGAGCTGTGGGCAGACCGGCAGAAGTCGGTGACCCGCGACGATGTCACCCGCACGCTTCAGGCGCATTTCCGCCCTGAGTTCCTCAACCGGATTGATGAGATCGTAGTCTTCCACGCGCTCACCCGTGAAAATATCGCGGAGATCGTGGGTATTCAATTGAAACGGGTGGCAAAACTGCTGGAAGATAAAGGTTTTCGTCTGGATGTCACCCCGGCCGCGCGAGACTGGTTGGGCGGAATCGGGTATGATCCTGATTTCGGCGCCCGACCATTAAAACGGGCCATCCAGCGCGAACTTCAAGATCCATTAGCGATTAAAATATTGGGAGGCGAATTCAAACCCGGTGAAACTATTCTGGTGGATAAAGGTACGGATGGGCTGGTTTTCACCCCGCTGATTGAAGCAGCAGAAGCCTAATCCAATTTGTAACCGATGAGAGGATCGGACGTCTAATGAGTAACGAAGCAACCTCCGAAAACGAGCTTTTGATCCGGTTTCAGTCGTCCGATCCATCTTCTGCCATCGCTGAATTGTTTGAAACGTACGCGGATCCTATTTACCGGCTGGCCATGCAGTTACTGGGTGACCCGGCCGCCGCGGAAGATGTGGTTCAAGAGACCTTCATCTCAGCCATCACACACCGTGAAGGTTTTGAGGGCCGCTCCAAACTGAGCTCCTGGCTATACCGCATTGCCTACAACGCGGCTATTGGACGCCTCAGAGCCAGGCAGACGGAGCCGCTTCCCGAAGATGAGCCGGATGACGAATCACCCGCACCGCTGCCGCATAGTCTCGTTGACTGGAACCTGACACCCGAGCAGTTGCAGCAGGACGGTGAAGCAGCCGAAGTGTTGCAGAAAGCCATCCTTAACTTGCCGATGAAATACCGGGTTGTTTTCTTCCTTCGGGATATGGAAGACCAGTCAACGGAGCAAACAGCAGAAGTACTCGGGCTAACGGAGACAGCAGTCAAAGTACGCCTGCATCGCGCCCGGTTGGCGCTGCGCGAAGCATTATCTGATTATTTTGAAGTTCGATAGATCCGCCACATATCAGGAGTGATGACCTATGAAATGTGAAGATATTGTTCAATACTTATCCGATTATGTTGACGGCGACCTTCCGGTAGAAATACTGGAAGAAGCGGAAAAACATCTGGCTTCCTGCCCGAATTGCACAACAACGGTGAAAACACTCAGGGAGACCATAAATCTATATAAAAAATCCTGTAAAACATGCATCACGCCGGAACATAAGTCTAACTTGCTCGCGGCCATCCAGGAATCAGCCAAACATCACTGTGCCTGACCGAACGGTCAGGCTTTTTTTTGTAACCATTCCGGAGATTGATCATCTTATTGGCAGGAATTATTAAATGGAGGATGACATGAAAGTAAACGAATCAATGGTTGACCGGGTAGTTCGCGGTTTGGTTGGTCTTGTACTGCTGGCACTGTATTTCAGCAACACTGTAACGGGTACTCTCGGCATCGTACTGGTTATCGTCGGAGCGGTCGCTCTTCTTACCGGCCTGGTCGGTTTTTGCCCGCTGTATTCCGTGTTCAAATTCCGGACAAACAAGTAATCTTTTCGGCTTTTTCCCCTCAAAAGCGGAGGCGGGCCAAAACCACCTCCGCTTTGATAATCTACCGGTTGAATCTTTCGATGAGGTCAAAAATTCATGAATAAACAGGAACTACTCTTCCGCTCGCGGAAATCAAGATTACCCATGATTGTTGAATTCTGGGCGCCCTGGTGCGGACCGTGCAAAATGATGGCGCCAGCATTAAAAAAAGTGGAAGAAGAGTATCAGGGCAAGGTCACTTTGATCCGCATCAATGCTGACGAAAATCCAGCGGCAGTAAAAGACTTCGGGGTCATGGGCATCCCCACGATCATCGTCTTGAAGAACGGTGAAGCGGTTGCCCGGCATTCCGGTCTTCTGGATAAGACCCAACTGGACATCCTGTTTTCAGCCGCCGCGTCAGACAGCGAGATCATTATTCCACCTACAGGTCCGCAGCGCATCTTCCGGGTGGTGATAGGGTTGTCTCTCGCGTCATTTGGCTATTTTTACGGTTGGGGGCCACTCCTTTACCCACTGGGCGCCATTCTGGTATTCAGCGCGTTCTATGACCGCTGCCCGGTTTTCCGCATGGTCTACCCCAGGATCAAGTCATTATTCTCTCGAAAAAAATCACAGACGGCGGGAATGACATCAATAAATTTTATGTTTGGAAATGTCAAAGAGCTGATATGATTGTACCGAGTGATCTAAGTTTTGGTAAACAATCTCCCAAAGAAGGTGACA